>JAFGLB010000223.1 GCA_016928255.1 Bacteroidota bacterium | reverse complement strand
GGCACATCCTGCAATTGCCGGAAACGGACAGCTTCGGATGCCAGCAAAAATGTGGAATATGTATACCGTTTTGTTGTGCCGCCTGAAGAATCGTAAGCTTTGGATCAACTTCCAGTTCTTTACCGTCGATTGTAATCTTCACCATAAAACCCGTATTCTGCTGTTACCTGGAAGCCGTATTATAAGCTTTAAGTGCTTCCCTTAGTATTATCATTGAGCGTTTTAGATCTTCAATTTTCAACATAAAAGCAAGCCTGACTTCATTTGTTCCTTTACCCGGAGTTACATAAAAACCCTGTGCAGGCGCCATAAAAATTGTCTCTTTCTCGTATTCAAATTCTTCAACCAGCCATCGTGCAAAATGCTCGGTATCCTTTACAGGCAGTCCCACCACGATGTAAAAAGCTCCCTCCGGCTTGTAAGAAACAACACCCGGAATTTCTTTCAGTTCCGAGCAGACAAGATCCCGCCGTTTTCTAAATTCTTCAACAATCGGATTTGAGTATTTGTCGGGGTCCTCTAAAAGCGGAACCATGGCCAATTGCTCCACGGTCGCTACAGATAAACGCGCCTGGCAAAACTTTAGTATCGTTGAAACAACATCTTTATTATGGCTGGCCAACACACCTATTCGAACTCCGCATACATTAAATTTCTTTGAACAGCTGTCAAGTACAATTGCCCTGTCGCGCACTTCCGGAAAGTCTGCTATACTTAAAGCGTTGCTTTCATAAGCGAATTCGCGGTACGCTTCATCCGAGAGGATAAATAATCCATGTTTCATAGCCACGTTTACAAGCCGTTGAATTTCATCGCGGCTGTATATTGTGCCGGATGGATTGGAAGGACTGCAATACAGAATCGCTTTTGTTTTTTCGTTAATATAAGATTCGATCACATCTTCCGAAGGGAGATGGAAACCGTTCTCTATCGTTGTCGGAATCGCCTTTGGTTTAACATTTGCAATTCCGGCAAAGCCAAAATAATTTGCGTATGACGGCTCAAAAACCAGCACCTCGTCACCGGCATCGCAGACTGCGCATAAAGCAAGAGTTATTGCTTCCGATCCGCCGGTGGTTACAATAAGCTCACTCTCGTCAAATTGAATTCCGAAATGTGCAAAGTATTTTTTCCATGCGCTGAGCGGTTCAGGCAGGCCGTTTGAAGGGGCATACTCAATCGTTTTCTTTGAAAAACTGTGCACAGCTTCAAGTACCGGCGATGGGGACGGCAGATCCGGCTGGCCGATATTCAGGTGGTATATACGTATTCCCTTCTTCTTGCGGGCTTCTGCAATAGCGGCGAGTTTCCTGATTGGAGAGCTTTGCATCTCTCGTCCTCTTCGCGAAATACTTACAGAGCTTACCGTGTCAACTGTTTTTTCCATATATATCTAATTTTACACAGATTAAAATCAAAATCCAAATATCAAATTCTGTTCTTTAATGCAGAAGAGAATGAATTCATTTAAAATTTACAGTTTGGCTTCCGTCCGGATGAAATATGACCGTCGCATAACGATTTTCATTGAACAGGTCTTCAGCTATTTCACGGATATCGTCTCTTGTCACTGCATCGATATTTGCAATTATTGAGTCTAGCGAAATCAATTTGCCGAAATACAATTCAGAACTGCCCAGCCTTATCATTCGATTCGGTATGTTTTCCATACCCAGCATTAAACTGCCTTTTAATTGTGCTTTCGTACGTTCCAGTTCGTGCTTTGCAACCGTATGCTTCCGTAATGCATTTAATTCTTTCCATACAAGATCAATGCACTGCCGGACATGAGAATCGTCGGTTCCGACGTATACGCCTGCTGAACCGGTATCTCTCATCATATTATTAAAACTGTAAACTGAATATGCAAATCCGTATTTTTCGCGTATATTTTGAAATAAACGCGAGCTCATTCCTTCACCTAACAGCGTGTTCAGCACCTGCAAGGCAAAACGTTTTTCACTTTTTATTCCATGCCCGACAGTACCGAGACAAATATGCGCCTGTTGAATAGGTTTGAAGTATTCATTTAAAACACAATTTGGTTCTTCCAGAGTTGTATTCGTGCTGTTACCTGCAGTGGACTTTGAACCTGACTGCACATTTTTAAGATATCGTTCGGCTATTTCGACAACCGATTCGTGATTTATATTGCCTGCTGCTGCAACAACCATGCGGTCGGATGTGTACTGCCGTGATTTGTAATCAACAAGATCTTTCCTATGAAAAGAAGAGATCGATTCCGCGGTTCCTATTACCGGCATGCCGAGTGGATTGGTTTTGAATATAGCTTTTTCAAGATAATCATGAATAATATCATCAGGATCATCTTCAGCCTGTTTCAATTCCTCGAGAACTACATTTTTTTCTTTCAGTACTTCTTTTTCAGGGAATGTCGGTGAAAGAGTAATGTCGGCCAGGACATCCATTGCAAGTTCAAGATGTTCATCCAGAACCCGCGCGAAAAAGCATGTATGCTCTTTGCTTGTAAATGCATTCAGGTATCCGCCTACAGACTCCACGCTTTGCGCTATCTCTTTTACACCGCGTTTTTTTGTCCCTTTGAACACCATGTGTTCGATAAAATGCGAGATGCCGTTCTTTGCAGTATCTTCGTTGCGTGATCCGGTTTCGATCCAAAAACCTAACGACAGCGAACGTACATGCGGAATTGCTTCAGAAATAACACGAATTCCGTTGGGAAGAGTTGTTTTCTTATAAGTCGATTCGGTTTTATTGAAGGAATAAGAATGTAATTGATTAAATGATTTCAGTTTAGTCTTTTGACTCACAGCACTCCATTGAATTAAACACCGGGATTTCACAAAAATAAAGCTATATAAACAAGATATTGGATTTTTGACGGATAGTCAAGAAATGCTGAATTAGAGTTATTGTGCAGCAATAGAATCTG
Organism: Bacteroidota bacterium; assembly: GCA_016928255.1. Lineage (GTDB taxonomy): Bacteria > Bacteroidota > Ignavibacteria > UBA10030 > UBA10030 > Fen-1298. The sequence goes on along the minus strand of JAFGLB010000223.1, from coordinate 24,951 downwards.
TAAAGTTGAATAAATACTAATTTATCATTGGTACATAATTTGGGTGAAAGCCAATTTTTTCCAGTCGTCGAATTTGGCAACGCCATCACTATATGATATTCGATGGTGAAGAATGATAAATATTGTTGAGTCCGGTGTCTTGTCGTACATTTTTTCACCGTATGATGAATCATACGGCTGTCCATCACAAAACCCTTCGGGTTTCGCGTTTTTCAGACGTTGAATTTATTCAACGGTTTAAAGATTATTCGCGTTTACCAAAAGGAATTTTGTCCAGCAGGGTGCCGCCTTGCTCCGTTGTTTCACAAAAGGGGCACTCTACATCTTACCTGCCTGCCGCTTCACACGAAGACTGAAGTCTTCGGCTACCGGAACCAATTTAGGATTTGATGAATCAAATCCCTACAGATTATCCGGGCACGATAGATAGTGCCCCTACAAAAGCGTTCTTAAATATCTATCAGGGGCTTTTTTCATCTGTTTACTATTCTACGAAAGCTAAAGCTTTCGACTACCACCTGTTTACTGCTTACCGTTCACTGTTTACTGTTCACTGTTTATTATTCACTGTTTTGTGAAGGAAAGTATTACTTCGTATTATCTCGATTTCATTTACCCGTTGCAAAAGAAACCATTATTTGCGATTATGAGATGATGGAAATCTTAATATTAATCGAATGGCTGCTTATTATAAGCGCTTTTATTTATCTCCTAGTACATATCGGATTATCTATCGGTGTGAAACTGTGTAAACAAACAAGCAGCCAGCTTCAGCCTGCGGTATCGGTAATAGTTGCAGCACGAAATGAAGAAAATACGATAGGCCTTTTATTGGATTGCCTGCTGAAACAAACTTATACTAATCTTGAGATCATAATTATTAACGACCGGTCCATAGATAGGACATGCGATATTATTGCAGAATATCAGTCAAAGAATCCTGCAATTAAAAGAATTGATATTGAGACTGTCCCATCTGATATGCCTGCCAAGAAAAATGCATTGAGAGCCGGAATTGAAGCGAGCAAAGGCGAGATTCTTTGTTTTACGGATGCGGACTGCTTTCCTCCTTCTGCTTGGATCCAAAAATTAGCGGAACAGTTTGAGCCGGAAGTAGGACTTGTTGCAGGTTATTCACCGTATGTAATTCCTGTCGATAAGGAATCGAGGCACGGAGCATTTAAAAAAATATTCTTCAGGTTTATTGGATATGAAGAATTCCGCGCCGCGATCTGGTCGTCAGGCGCCATCGGCTGGAATCTTGGCTGGCTGTGCACAGGGCGCAATCTTGCCTACCGCAGAAAAGTTTTCGATGAAGTCGGCGGCTTTGAGAAAATCAAGCATTCCGTAAGCGGTGATGACGATCTTTTTCTTCAGCTAGTCCGCAGGAATACGGACTGGGAAATCAGGTATGTTAAATCAAAAGACAATTTTGTGCCCACACTCCCCCCTGCCGGTTTCAGTGAATTTGTCGAACAACGAAAGCGACATTTTTCCGCATCAAAAATATTTACGCTGCAAATGAAGCTTTTTTTCTTTTTGTATCATTCGGCAAATTTACTGCTTTTCTTGTCCCCGTTGTTCTTTTTATTCTGTTTTGCATCGTTTACGCTTCTTATTGAAAGTGTCGGGATAAAACTATGCGCGGATGCGCTTTTATTTTCTTCTTCGGTACGTACATTTCAGGGTTCATCATACAATAATTCCTTTATCATAATGGAAGTTTTGTATGTCCTGTACAACTCACTTATAGGGCCGCTGGGAATATTTAAAAAGTTTGAATGGAAACAAAATCAAAAAAAATAGATACCACCGATAAAGGCAGCATCAGAAACAAAATATTGTCTGCTGCTGTGCGAATTATTGTAAGCGCGGTAATTCTGTATTTTGTTTTTTCTCTTGTAACATGGGATAATATTGTCTCTGCATACCGTTCTGCAGACGGCAGATATATTTTTTTGGGCGGGTGCCTGCTGGCTGCGAATCTTGGAATTAGAACCTTGAAATGGCGTATCATGCTTCATTCTGTAAAACGAAAACCGGCTTTTAAAGAATCATTCGGATCTGTCATGCTGGGAATATCACTGGGCTCTTTTACTCCGGGTGAAGTTGGCGAATTTGCCGGCCGTGCATTGCATATATCAGATGCAAAAAAATCTCATCTCGTAGGCCTCGCTCTTCTCGATAAAGCACAAATATTCGTTGTAACTTTTGCTGCCGGTGCAATAAGCCTTGTGTGTTTATTTTTCAATAATGTAATTATAATTGCAGCATTATCATGTCTTATAGCTTTTCTATCTTATGCTTTCTTCCTTCGCATGGATATGCTGGCTAAAATAGGACATCGTTTGAACTCTTCTTTTTTTAAAAGGCCATGGTTGACAAGGGTGCTGGATGGATTTACTCTTCTTAAGCCAAAACAGCTGCTTTCAACCCTGATATGTACAGTTACCTTTCATTTTATTCTTGTAATTCAAATGTGCTTATTCATTCATGCCTTTGAAGATATATCTTTCTTAGAAGCATTCGCAGGAACAAGTGCCATGATGTTTGTAAAATCTTGCCTGCCAATTTCATTAGGCGACCTGGGAATACGTGAAGCCGGATCGGTTTTCTTTTTTTCCAAATTTGGAGTATCACAAGCTGCAGCCCTGAATGCATCCCTTCTTCTTTTCGTCATCAATGTGCTTATTCCAAGCGTCTGCGGAATAGTATTCTTAAAAAATCAGCATGCTGCAGCATGGACCAGTTTTAGGAAGTTATTATCCAAACCAAAAGATAAATCCGTATGATTGAGATTATTACACTCGCTGTACTGGCCCTGTCATCAATCTACTATGTGTACTTCATTACACGGGTTCGTATCGGCTTGCTTTCACTCAGCAATGCAAAATCCAAAAGAAATGAGCACAGCATAAGTGTCGTTATTGCCGCAAGAAATGAGGAAAAAAAAATTGAACAATGCCTCCAATCCCTGCTTAGCCAGAATTATCCCGCCGATAAGTTCGAAATAATTATTGCAGACGACGGTTCTACGGACGAGACGTCTTCAATCGTCAAGTATTTTGCGGAACGATTTTCAAATCTTCACCTGCTTCAATTGGTGCATGATAGCTCACGCAAAACCGGACATAAACCGGAGGCTCTTGCAAAAGCCATTGAACTGGCCAAAGGAGAAATTATTTTAACTACAGATGCGGACTGCATTGTCCCTGCGCATTGGATAAAAACCATGGCCGGCCATTTCGATGAAGGCGTCGCTTTTGTCGCGGGACCGGTTGTTGAGAGCGATTCAAATAGTTTTTTCGAAAAAATGGAGCAATTGGAATTTCTCGGACTCATTACGACAGCGGCGGGACTTATCGGCTCCGGCCGTCCTATTATCTGCAACGGTGCAAATCTAGCTTATCGAAAAGATGCTTTTACGGCTGCAGGCGGTTTCAATGAAAACAGCGGTTCTAATGATGACGAGTCTCTGATGAATCAAATAGTGTATAAAAAAATCGGCAAGGTAGTTTTTGCACCTGATGCAGACGCTGTAGTTACAACAAGTTCTTCAAATACGATACGTTCTTTCCTTCGCCAGCGCGTCAGATGGGCAAATAAACGCGGGCATTACGAAGATAAATCGATTTTAATTACACTTGTAGGCCTCTATATCTTCTTTGTCAGTATGTTATTGACCTCAATTTTGGTCTTCCGTGAACCTCAGCTTATCCAGCCGCTGGCAGTGGCATTTATCGGGAAAATGCTGGTGGATTATTTTACCCTGGCTTCCGGCGCTAAATTATTCGGACAGAAAGTACCGCTGTTTCACTATCTGATTGCGGAGTTTTTACATGTTCCTTATATTGTAATCACCGCTGCTGCGGGACAATTTTCCACGATGCAGTGGAAGGGACGAAAAATTCGCAGATGATTTTCGAAACAAGAATTGCCAGACTTCTTTTTCCTTCGGTAATTGTGAAAACACCTGCCGAAGGTATTCATTTGACTTTCGACGACGGACCGCACCCGTCAGCAACTCCGGCTGTTCTTGAAATTTTAAAAAAACGAAATATCCACGCAACATTCTTTTTACTCGGCAGAAATGTTGAACAGTATCCCGATATCGCCCGGCAAGTTGTTTCAGAAGGACATCAGATAGGAAACCATTCTTATCTCCATGCCAATTTATTCTTTAAAAGCACTTCATTTGTACGACAGCAAATAAATCAGGCCGGAGAAACAATTGAAAAAAACCTGGGCACAAAAGCCGGATATTTCAGGCCGCCTTACGGTTATTTAAATTTTCAAATTCTGAAAATACTCAAGGAAAAAGAGTTGAAGTGCGTTTTGTGGAATATAGACAGCAAGGACTACTGTTCAAATAAACAGGAAATCGATAATCGAATTCCCGATCAGATCTCTAACGGCTCAATTCTGCTGTTTCACGATAATCATCATACGGCTTCAAAAGTCCATACTTACCTTCCGGATATTTTGGATAAATTACTTGAAAAAAAATATATTTTTAAAAGATTATGACATTTGAGATATTTCTGCTTATTGTAACAATTTTATATGTATGCGAAGCTGTTTTGTTTCTGTTCGGGTTGAGCCGGAGTCAGGATGCTGTTCTGGAATCATCCGATCTTTTTGTATCGGTAATCATTGCAGCGCGGAATGAAGAAGATAACCTGCCCCGCTGTCTTGAATCAGCAGTCAACCAAACTTACCGGGCAGACAGGTATGAAATAATTGTTGTCAATGACGGTTCAACTGACAGGACGGAAAATATTTGCATGGATTACATACAGCGCTATCCGCAAATTAGACTCATCAATGCTTCACAGGATCAGATCCAGAAAGGAAAAGCAAACGCACTGGCACAGGGTATCGATGCTGCAAAAGGAGAAATAATTTTAATAACCGACGCGGATTGTATCGTCCAGCGCGCCTGGGTGGAACAAACCGCAAGAAGATATAATGATGACATTGGATTGATAGGCGGATTTACACTTCAGGAGGCAAATACACCTTTTGAAGGCATGCAGTCATTGGACTGGGTATTCGTACTCGGTGTCGCAGCAGCTACTGCACGCCTGAAATATCCTCTCGGCAGTATAGGCAATAACCTTTCATTCAGAAAATCGGCATATGAACAAATCGGCGGGTACCGCAGGCTGAAATTCAGCGTTACTGAAGATTATACGGTTGTTCAGGCAATTGTTAGATCAAAAAAATGGAAATATTTATATCCAATCGATCCGAAACTTCTTGTTGTGAGTAAGCCTTGCCCGGATTTTCTGACATTGTTCCGCCAGAAGCACAGATGGGGCAAAGGCGGACTTGATATGAGGCCTCCGGGATTTGCCGTCATGGTAATCGGATTTTTTATGCACCTCTCTCCTTTTGTTATGCTCTATTGGGGTGGTCTGTTTCAGGCAGCTGCAGCTCTGATGATAAAATTTTTTGCAGATTATGTTTTTTTGTACAAAATTCTTAAACGCCTGAATAAAACCGACGAACTGCGCTGGTTTCACTGGTTTGAAATGTATTACATTGTATATGTTTTACTCCTTCCTTTTATTGTGTTCTTTGGAGGTAAGGTCAGATGGAAAGGACGTGAGTTTTGACGGATTTAATTCCTTTCTTTATACAGGTATTGCCGATATTCTTATATGCCGAAACTCACTACAGGTTCAGGTATTTTTTCAGTTTCCTTCGCAAAAAGGAACCCGAAATTATTGCCGATGCACCACACAGAATAGAACCGGGCGAAAATCTGCCTGTCCTGATACTGGCTAAGGATGCACACCAATTTCCGGTTAAGCTCTGCAGAATAACTGTAATAATCCGAAAAGAAGGAAAAAAGGTAATTGAGAAGGAATTACTGGATTCTCCGATTTATCTTAATGAAAAACTTTTCTGGCGCGTATATGAAATAGCTTTAAATGGATTGGATGGCATGATTACATGCGATGTGGCTTTCGAGATCAATGACGGAAAAAATAATCTGATCTATCACAACGATAACTACCGTTCATCGTCCCGTAAACACCTGAGCATATTTGCCTCTCCCTCTCCACTGCCTCGATTTGAACAATTTCATTTTGGTGAATGCCATTCGCATTCTTCATATACTGAAGATCAGGTCGAGTTCGGCGCGCCTCTTGAGGCGTCAATAAAGCTCAGTAAAGCACTTGGATTATCGTTTTTCTGTTCAACAGATCATTCTTATGACTTAGATGATTCAGTTGAGAGTTATTTGGAGAATGACGGGAATTTAACAAAATGGCGGCAAATCCAGAAGGAAATCGACGAACTTAATAAGGTAAACAGTTTTGTAATTATACGCGGTGAAGAAGTAACCTGCCGTAATTCGGACGATGAAAACATTCACCTGGTCCTGCTGGGCAATCAAAAATTTTTCCATGGTTCAGGCGACGGGGCTGAAAAATGGATGAAAACGAGAAGCGAGAACAGCATAAGCGATATTCTGAATAATTCTGAATCCACATCGCTATCGTTTGCAGCACACCCCCGGGAAAAAGTCTCGTTCCTTCAGCGTATTCTTCTTGGCAGAGGCAACTGGAAAAATTCCGACCTTAACCACACCGGATTAACCGGAATTCAATTTGCTAATGGGTATATAAATGACGGTTTTTGGGAGGGTTATCGGCAATGGATAGAAGCATTATTAGAAGGCAAAAAAATGATCATTATTGCAGGCAATGATGCGCATGGGAATTTTAATCGTTTCCGTCAGATCGGGATACCGTTTTTCAAAATCCGCGAAGCAGGATACCAGCTGTTTGGAGTAATGAGAACAGGTGTGTTTACAAATCGCTTGACAGAGAATGACATCCTGAATTCGATAAAAGCAGGAAAGGCCATTATCTCAGACGGGCCAATTGTAAACTTGACGGCAGTTGACCACAGTGCTAAGTATAGTTCAATAGGTGATTCGATTATCGGCAGTAAAATATCGGTTTTACTTGATGCTTGCTCCTCAACTGAATATGGTACAATAAATTCTGTCCGGCTTTTAATGGGAAAAATAGGAGCAAGCGAGACGGTTATATCGCCGGAAAGTTCGTCTAATCTATATGAGTTAAAAAGAACTTATTCGATTGATATTAATACAAAAGGGTATATACGTGCGGAAATCTGGACGTCAGCAGCCGATTCTTATGATACAAAAGCACATTTCTGTATGACAAATCCGATTTGGCTGTCACCTGAATAGTAAATACAAAAGGATATTTTTAAAAACAAGTTTGATTATTTAAACACAGGAAATATGTTTAAGACAATGCGTATAAACAATTCAAAAATCTCCGTTTGGCTCGTTCATCTCGGACTATTTATATTCACTTTTTTTTCAACGGCAATAGCAGGCATTGTGTGGTTGAATCAAGATCCGTTCGAATTGAGCAATTTTCATCTTGGTATACCCTATGCTGCAGCTATACTGTTTATTCTGGCCTGTCATGAATTCGGACATTATTTTGCATCCAGATATCATAAAATTGACGCAACCTTGCCTTATTTTATTCCTTTTCCGCCGGTACCCTTTCTTATGACATACTTCTTGAATTTCGGCACATTCGGGGCTGTTATCCGAACTAAAACCGTTATACCATCGAAGAAGGTAATGTTTGATATCGGTGCCGCCGGTCCGATTTCCGGTTTTATTGCTTCCGTTCTGGTTCTTGTTTACGGCTTTCTTAATCTTCCATCACCGGAATATATACTTGCCATTCATCCCGATTATAATTTTGCAGCCAATGCATCTGCGAGCGGTCATGGTATGTATCTTGCATTCGGCGATACGATACTTTATTCATTCCTTAGGAACCTTTTAACCGATCCTTTAACTCAATTTGTCCCACCAATGAGTGAAATGTATCATTATCCGTTCCTTTGCGCCGGCTGGTTCGGTTTGTTTGTTACAGCGATGAACCTGATTCCAATGGGACAATTTGACGGCGGGCATATTATATATTCTATGTTTGGGAAATTACATAAAAAAATTGCTTTATTTTCTTTTTATGCATTGCTGGCAATCAGCATACCGGCAATTTCCGATGTAGTTCTGAGGCTTCTTTTTGAATTGGTTTATAAATACGATGTAGGGCAGATCATTCCGTTTGCTCAATACAGCTGGCCGGCATGGTTTGTTTGGGCAATGATTGCTTTTTTTGTCGTAAAACTGTACCACCCTCCTGTCATTGACGAGACCCCGCTTAACACCGGCCGGGTAATAGTCGGCTGGTTCTGTATTGCAATTTTTATAGTATCATTTTCACTAATCCCTATAACGATAGGTTGACGACCATTTGCATATTTCAACAACTTTATTTATTATATAATTAATAAACTAAGTTTCCTCTAAATAAGGGCAGACTGATCGAAGATTGCTATAATTTTTATTTACTAATTTAAGACAGTAAGAAAGCAATCAGTGTATCATCTGCTGGCCAAAATATATCCAATTTTCTGTTTTTTTTTCCTATGCCTGCTTTGTTTTTCAGGATGTGAAAAACAATATGATTCGGTAGTTAATTCGGAAGGCACTGCACCTGTTCTATCGGATGCCGCTTTTTCTCTCACTGTAGTCAATACGGACACGATAAATATCGGACCCGTCAGAAGTCCAGACGATCAGCTTAGCATTTCAGGGCTTGCGTCTGTTAAGATGGTTCACCCTCAAGGTTCTGCAAATATTAGCCGTGTCTTTTGTTCGATTGTTGAAGATATATCCGGAGTTTCGATCGGAGAATACAGCCTGCATGACGACGGAGTTTTGCCTGACCAGCATACCGGCGACGGAGTTTATTCTGGATATGTTTCGATTAATATACAGCGATCGGTAGTGGGAAAATACTGGATCACATTCTGCGGTGAAAGCAGCAGAGGTTATGTTCTATCGCAAGGATTTACTTATCAAAGTGTTTCGGCTATGCTTCCGTTCCGGATTGTCAGAGAAAACCATCCTCCTGTTTTGTCCAATCTTGAGATGGATACACTCGTTTATCTCGGAAACACAAATCATATCCTTCAGCTTCGTGTATCGGCAATAGACCTGGACGGACAAACAGACATACGCAGGGTCTTTTTTAATTCCTACAAACCCGATGGCTCGCCTTCCAGCGGGAATCCTCACTCGCTGTACGACGACGGAGGCGCAAATTTGGATGATGGCGATCTCACAGCGGGAGACGGAATTTACGGTTTGAAGATCAGTCTGCCAAATGCAACTCCAACCGGTATATATCGATTTGAATTCCGTGCAGTAGACAAATCACTGGATTCCAGCAATGTCTTAACCAGAAATATAGTTATCGAAAAATGAAACGTTCAGCTTGCATATTAGTCCTTTTTTACCTTTTTCTGCAGTCCGCCGATGCACAACTGCCGAAAGCTTACAAAATCGGAGCAGGCAGGGTCAGTTCATCGATACTGACAAATTCTGTTTCGGATATTACCGTTCAGAATGATACAATATGGTGCGGAATGGATAAGGGGCTTAGTTTTACTGCCGACGGCGGAAAAACCTGGATAAATTATTCAGGTAACGACACATTTGATAATACAAAAGGTATTTCAGCAATTGCAGTAAAAGATGATGAAATTTGTGTTGCATCGTGTTATACCCAAAAAATAGATGATGAAGATATTGCTACCGGCTATGGATTGCATTATTCATCTGACCATGGAGTTACATGGACTTTCATACCCCAGCCTGTTGATTCCGGTTTTATTGATACACTATCGTACGGCAGCAGGAATAAAATCCGGGCTTTAGCTATTACCGTTGAAGAGCAGAATATAACTTATGACATAGCTATAACAAATCAGGCAATTTGGACTGCAAGCTGGGCAGGAATGCTTCGTAAATCGACGGATAAAGGCAGAAGCTGGCATAGAGTTATTCTGCCGCCTGATAATCTTGATTATATCGATACTTCGATGTCATTAAATTATGCTTTTAATTTAACGCCGACATCCGGAAAATTAGATTCACTGGGTAATGATAATCACAAGCTGTTTTCAGTTTATGCAAACGGCGACAATACTATTTGGGTTGGAACAGCAGGCGGAATAAATAAATCAACCGACGGCGGCACCAGCTGGCGTAAATTTTCACATCAGAATCAGAACCTGCCCATATCCGGCAATTTTGTTGTCGCACTTAAAGAGCAGGTACTTCCATCCCGTAGAATTATGTGGGCGGCAACTATAAATGCCAATGACCCGGATGAAGTAAAAGGAGTAAGCTTTTCGTCGGACGGCGGCGAAACCTGGAAGACCACACTGCTCGGGAAGTGGGCATATAATTTTGCATTCAAAGATTCTTTGGTATACATCGGAACTGACGACGGACTTTACAGATCCTCCGACTTCGGGGAAAGCTGGATACGAAGCGGTTCCATATATGATCCGGATCCCGAAGTTCTTCACAGGTTTACATCCGATGAAATTTACTGTGTAGGCGTAAGAGGCGATACAATTTGGTGCGGCTGCTCAGAGGGTATTGCTTATACGATAGATTCGCAGTATCAGAGTTTCGGATCCAGATGGAAGATTTTCCGCAGATACGAATCCGTTGGAAATGAAAATCGTACTTATGCATATCCCAATCCTTTTGCACCGGATGACGAGCCGGTCCGCATTCATTACAGTACAGGTGCAGGTCAGGGAAACAGTAAAGATGTAACAATACGCATATTTGACTATGCAATGCATCCTGTCCGCACATTGATTCAAAAAGCTTCCAGGTTGAGCGGAAACGAATACGATGAAATATGGGACGGCAGAAACGATAATCGCTCTCTTGTGGCAAACGGCGTATATTTTTATCGTGTAGAAATAGGCGGCAATTCGCCGTTATGGGGAAAAATTCTGGTGCTGAAGTGAAAAGAAAATTTAAAAATATCATCATAACTTTTTCTCTTTTATTTGTGTCGTTTACGAATTCGTTCGGACAGCTGCAGGACGAGTCTTCCATAGCAGGGCGGGCAGGTGCCTCGATGCGAATGGGATTCGGTGCACGCGGCATCGCTATGGGCAATGCCTTGACGGCCGTTATCAGCGGGGAATTGCAATCATATTATAATCCCGCAATTTTGCCTTTCCAGTCTGCTCCGACTATTGTCATAGCATACGGCGCACTTTCACTTGACAGAAATCTCAATTATCTCAGTTATACAAAAAATGTAAAACCTGATGCCGGATTATCGCTTTCAATCATTAATGCCGGAGTAAGCAATATTGACGGAAGAAACAGAGACGGTGTTCACACTCAGACATACAGTACTTCCGAGAATGCCTTTATGCTTTCTTTCGGATTAAAACCGGCTGAATGTTTTTCTATCGGGTTCAATGCAAAGATACTTTATCATTCGCTTTACGAAGGAGTAAAAAGCACATCGGTGGCATTAGATTTCGGTGCTGTTTATCTTCTTTCAAAAAATATTACTATTGGAGCAGTTATACAGGATCTCAATGCCAAATACAAATGGGAGACTTCTTCATTGTACGGAATAAACGGCAATTCCTCTGTGGAAAAATTCCCGTTACGAAAACGATTAGGTATAAGCTGGATTCCCGGCGATTATTCTCTTTTACTCTCCGGCGAATACGAAGTTATTGGTTCCGCTTCTTTTTTACGCATTGGTTCGGAGCTTGAAGTGTTCGAGGGAATATATTTACGCGGCGGCATTGATCAGATTGCAGTTAACACGGATTTGCCTGCAAAACCTGCCCTTGGATTGTCTGCCCGCACTAATATTTCAAACTGGACACCAAGTTTTCAATACACGTATGTGTTTGAACCTTACAGTCCAAGCGGTATTCACATTTTATCATTATCTTTTACAATATGATTAAGAATAAAATTTTAATTTCGATTCTTCTTATCCCTGTAGTTGCATTTTCACAGGGATCTTCACGCGGCGCTTCCAGCCTTAAATTGCCGACTACTCCTTTTATTGGAGCCACGGGCAATTCATTTGTAGCCGATCCCTCATCACTTCAATCTTTGCTGTCAAATCCGTCAAATATTGCCGGCAGGGAATCATATGGAGTTATTTTTTCTCATACGGAATGGATGATTCCCGACATACATACTGAATACCTGTCTATAGCAGCGCCTTTTTCTGTAGGAAATTTTGCTTTTTCGATAGGCAGTACTGCCGTGGATGATATTTCAATATACGGAGACCAGCCCGGAAATCAGCTCGGTACGTTTAATTCGCAGTCGACTTTTTTTCAATTGACCTACGGTTCGAAAATAACAGATGATATAAGCATTGGAATTGCGCCTAAATATATTTATGAAAAAATATTTATCGACGAAACTACCGGCTGGGGAATTGATTTAGGCGCATTATACACCCCTCCTGTCGAAGGTGTTGTTTTAGGCGTTTCATTGGTTAATTTAGGATCATTGTCCGCATTCAGAAACGAGAAAACAGATCTTCCATCCTGTATCCGCCTTGGAGGGACATATTCAACAAGTATGGATGTTATTTCAATCAGGGTCGCAGCAGCATATTCGTCGGAATTAAGCGAATCTGTTGACCACGTCAGTTTAGGTTCAGAAGCTGTATATAATGATATAATATCAGTCCGTTTAGGTTATGAAACAGGTTACGAGACCAGAAGTATCTCGGCAGGTATCGGACTTTGTTACAGTATAGTCGTGATCGATTACGCATACATTCCCGGTGAATCCCAATGGGGTAATTCACATATAGCAGCCATCAGTTTTATTTTTTAATAAAATGAAGATTTCCGGATTCACATTTGTACGAAACGGCGTACTCTATGATTATCCATTCCTTGAATCCATCCGTTCCCTGCTGCCTCTTTGCGATGAATTGATTACAGCAGTCGGTAAATCTGAAGATAACACGCTTGAGCAAATCGAATCGATAAGATCTCCAAAGATCCGTATTATCAAAACGACCTGGGACGAGGGGCTTCGTGAAAGCGGAAGCATATTGTCTCAGCAGACAAATATAGCTCTTGATCAGGTTTCAGGAGATTGGGCCTTTTATCTTCAGGCGGATGAAGTACTGCATGAGAAAGATTATCCTGCAATAAAAAATGCTATGGCTGAATTCCAGAACAGGAACGAAGTTGAAGCCATCCTTTTTAATTACAAGCATTTTTATGGCAGCTACGAATATATCGGCGATTCGAGGCGATGGTACAGGAGAGAAATACGGATAGTAAGGCCCTCAAAAAAAGTACGTTCATGGGGAGACGCGCAGGGATTCAGAATCGACGGCAGAAAACTTCGTGTGAAACTCATCGACGCGTCTATATATCATTACGGCTGGGTAAAACCACCCGAGATACAGCAGTTGAAGCAGAAATATTTCAACAAGTTATGGCACTCCGACGATTGGGTTGATAAAAATGTCGGTGAATCTGCAGTATATGATTATTCAAAAGGCGGAAAGCTGAAATTATTCGAGGGCACACACCCGGCTGTTATGACCGGCCGCGTTAAAAATCAATATTGGCAATTTAAATACGAACAGGAAAAAGTAAGCCAGCCGTTCAAGGAAAAACTGCTTGATTCAATTGAGAACAAGCTGGGATGGCGCATCGGAGAATATAAAAATTATAAAATCATTTAATTTTTTCTCATCCGGTGTGCAGACATTGTAATTCCGGCCATAAACCACCAGCCCCAGCAGTTTGCAAAAGTTCCGTAATAATTCTGAAAAAAACCGCCGACCATAAATCCGATTATCGCAAGCGTACTGCCGAGCGTGGTATTTTTTACGAAATCATCTTTTGCTCCTTTCGCTGTCCTGAATCCAATCCATAGAATATAAAGCCAGATGGAAACGAACGCAAACAATCCGGGTATGCCTGAATTCACCAGGACATTAAGGTAGTCGTTGTGCGGATGCCCGGTTGCGTCGTAGTACCCTTCCACTTTGTACTTATCGAAATAATAGTCGAAGTTATCTTCACCTATTCCAGTCAAAGGAAAATCAGCCGAAATATTTATCGATGTCTTCCATAAATTCAAGCGTGTTTGATTTTCAGATGGAATTATAATCGAGTATGCGCGTTCTCTAATCGAAGGAATAAAGATCAAGCATAACAGGACGACGGCAATAAATATCGATGTTACAATAGACCCTGTTTTTTTTCCTTTCATAAAACCGAATATGGGGACGGCGGCGGCAAAAGAAAGCCATATACTTCGGGCAAATGTTCCGATAACTGCAACAAAACTTAACACAGACGCAAGAATATACAGCCATCTTTTTTTTACGCCATGTGAAAAACTTATGCACAATGCAACAAAGAAAACACTCATTATGAATCCGGCGAATGTAAGAAAGAATCCGTAAAACCCGATTGCACGAAAATATTCTCCCATAGGAGCCATTATGCCGGAACGGTGGAATTGTATTCCTGTAAAGGTCTGCCAAATTCCATAAGCTGCAGAGATCGATGCTGAAAAAAGCCAGAGATTGAGCATTCGCCTCAGCACACTTATATCGTCGATGGCTGAAAGCATCAGCAGCATTATCAGCATCGGCCATTCATTATCCAATAAAGCTGAAAGGCTGTGAAAAGGACGAGGAGAAACAGCCGATGATAAAATATTCCATGCTAAATAGAACAATAAAGGAATATACAAACGTGTCTGATATAACTGCCATCGCTTATTGAGCACTCCCTCTAAAAACCATCCCAGAAAAGCCGTTATTGCAGCAATTTCCGCAGGTACAAATGATATTGGTATGCTGACTGCAAAAAAGTAGAATCCAAATTGTGTTATTTTTGCCGGTACAGTTGTTTTAATTTCAAGCTTCATAATTATTGCCGCATCAAAAAAGTATTATATGTTTTTTGGGCAAGTCTTATAAAAAAACGGCACTGGCGTTCAATTCAAGCCTTGCATAAACTTTTAGTAAAATTTCCGATTATTTAACGAATTACAATTTAATTAATATTTCATTTATACCTTCGATCATCTTTGATACAGGGATAGAAGATGTGGGCTGATTTTTATCAGATATAACTATTTTATGGTTCACCTGCAGCGGCAACCATTCATGATTATCTTTCAAGCTTGTATAAAATCCGATAATCGCCGTTCCGAAAGCAGACGCGAAATGGACTATCGATGTGTCCGGTGTTATTACGGCAGATGCACCTTTTATCAAGGCTGCAATTTCGAGCAATGAAGCAGTTCCCTTTTCCGGATAGGACAGGCAGTCTGCATTTGATTTCAGGAATTCCTTTGTATCCAGAACAGCCGTATCATTCGGACTATGAATGAGAATTGTTCTATATTCTTTTGAACCCAGATATTTACCTATCGATACTGTTTGTTCGGCTGTGAGCTTTCTTACAGCATCGTCGACAGAAAGATTGAACACAAGATAAGGGGTCCCTTGCCTCCCCTGAAATTGCCGCGGCCTAAGATTGAATTTTGCCAAAAAGGCCCCGACATTTTCTTCCGTTTTTGCATCAATAAAAATATCATAGGCAAGATGTTCCCTGCTGATTCGGACATCAAACAGCATTTCAATAATCGATCCAAGCGTTGAAACCATATGCTCGCTTTGGCGTTCGAGTTTTAAAAGAATGTTAAAATAGAATCTGTATTTCTCGTCTCCCTGGCCTATTTTTATCCCGTCAGGCGCAATAAGATTAGAAAGCACTCCCCCGCTTGTTGTTCTGTTAAAAATCAGATTTAAAACTGCGTTATAATTTTCCTTTCGGGCATTCCATATAACCTTCATTATGCCGATCCATTGCTTTGGAAGTATATGAATTTTATCGACATACGGATTATTTGTAATAATCTCGGCATTGGTGCGGCTTGCCAATACACCGATATATATATCTGGATTAGCCGATTTCAAAGCCTTGAAAACCGGCGTTGTAATGATCATATCTCCTATTCTGTCATAACGTAAAAAAAGGATTTTGTTTACCGATTTTAAGTTTATTGGAGCTGAGGCTTGTTCGTTACGGAAAATTAACCTGAGAAACGGATAAATAATGCGGTGTCTCCACCAGTATTCAATCTTTTTAATTGCCGTCATTTTGTTTACTATTTCTTTTGCGTCCGCATAAAAAGCTTTTTAAAAGCATCTTCGACCTGTTTGACTGAGATTGTTGAGATATCATCAACGTCCGTTATTATACATTCACAATCTGTCTCGCGGGGTTCCCAGATTCGTAATTCCTTATTCGACTGCACATAAAGTATTACCGATTTAATATTAAATGCAGAAGCAAGGTGTACAGCGGCAGTGTCCGGTGTGATAAGCAGTGATAATCTCTTTATAAATGCAGCAAAATGATCAAAAGACTCTGTCAAAGGCGAAAGTATTATTTGTTTGTTGGAATTTGATATTACTTCTGCATTTTTACTGTCAGATGGCTGGTATAGCAGCAGAAATTTAAAATTCGGATATTCAACGCTCAAGCGATTTATCAGTTTTTTGAAATTCTCTATGCCCCAGAAACGTGTTTTATTGCCTGCAGAAATATTAATACCTACAATAAAATCCGCCAGTATATTGTTCTGCTCCAAAAATATCTCTGCCTTGTTTTCAGATTGCTTGGATATGAAATATCTTACGGCAAATTTTTCAGAATCCGGTTTTATTTTAAACGGTTTCAAAAGCTGGGATATTCTATCGATTATATGCGTATCCTTTCGCGAGAGCATAGGCACATTGATATCGTAGGCGAATTGATTCTCCTTTTCAATTCCTATATTCCATTTTGCGTTTATCAGAAGACAAAAAATTGTAGATGTAGCGGAAGGATTGTCCATGAGATCGATCAGGAAATCATATTTTTCTTTTCTCAGCAATCCTATAAGTTTTATTACAGCTCCGATATTTTTTTTGTATACCCAGCGTTTACGAATAAGCGGATCATTTTCAAGAACGAAATAGTTATTCTCGCTCAATACGATATCAAGGACTGAATTAGGATAATATTTTTTTAACGCTTCAAATAGGGGAGTAGAAACAAGGACATCTCCAATCCTGTCCTGGCGGATGAACAGTATTTTACACTTATCAAAATCCAGACTGTCGGGCAGATATCTATTCCGCTTATAGAAGAATCCTATTAGTCGGATAAGTAAACGGCGGAACCAGATTTCTATGCGTTTTCTGAGCGGATCTTTCATGTATCGGAATTATCGGCAAATTGAAGATCATGCAGACGGTGGTACAGGCCGCTTTCTTTTCTGAGAAGCTCGTCATGCGTTCCTATCTCGACAATCCTTCCCGAATCTATTACGACAATACGGTCGCAATGAGCTATCGTTGATAACCGATGAGCAATAATAAAGGAAGTTCTGCCTTCCATAAGTCTGTCAAGAGCTTCCTGTACCATCAATTCTGATTCAGTATCGAGTGCAGAAGTTGCTTCATCAAGCAGTAATATTTTCGGATTACGCAGGATTGCGCGTGCTATTGCGATCCGCTGGCGCTGGCCGCCGGAGAGCTGAAGTCCCCGCTCACCCACTTCAGTGTCGTAGCCCTTCTCCAGCTTTTCTATAAACATGTGCGCATTAGCAGCTTTCGCAGCTTCGATCACCTCGTCGGCACCTGTGTCCAGCCTACCGTATCGTATATTGCTCATTACAGTGCCCGAAAAAAGAATGACGTCCTGCGGAACGACAGCAATTTGGCTTCGAAGTGAAAAAATGTCCGCGTCCTGAATATTTATTCCGTCAATTAGAATTTTACCTTCAGACAAATCATAGAATCTCGGTATCAAATTTACTAAGGTGCTTTTCCCTCCGCCGCTTGGCCCGACAAGTGCAATCTTTTCGCCTGAATTGACTTTCAAGTTTATTTCTTTTAATGCCTGTATATCGCCGTTATAGGAAAAAGAGACATTGCTGAATTCAACTTTGCCTTCGTTTATAGGTATTTGCTTCGCCGGTGTCTTGTTTGCTTCTATTGGAAGATCTATAATTTCGAATATGTATCCGGCTGAAACAAGAGTCTTTTGAATCCGTGCGGCGCTTTCGCCCAATGCTTTTACAGGTTTTGCCAGATTGATCATTAGAATCAGAAAAAATATCATAGTCTCAATTGTCATTGAACCGGTGATGAAAAGGTATCCCGTAAAAATAACAAGCAGTGATGCTGCTGCGGTATTGAAAAGCTCATTTGTAGGACTTAACAGCGCTACAATGCGAACGATCTTCATCGAGTAATGATAATTGCTGCCGACTTTCTCCCTGAATACCTTCTTTTCGTTCTCCTCCCTCGTGAATGATTTTACAATCCTTATTGCTGCTATTCTTTCCTGGAGAAAAGCCATCATGTCCGCCAGCGTATTTGTAAGATGGTGGCTGATTTTTCTTATTCGGTCGCCGAACTTTCTGGATATCTCGCCTGACAATGTGAATATGATCAGTGTTACTATCGTCAATTTCCAGTTTGTAAAGAACAGTGCTGTGGCAAAAACCAATGTATATACAAGGTTCTGGGCAATCTCGACCATCATAGTCAATGACTGTTCAAGATTATTTACGTCGTTTGTGATACGCGACATTATATATCCGGTTTTATTTTCATCAAAATACCGAATAGGCAGGGCGACAATTCTATTAAAAAGATCGACACGAAAGCGCATCAGTATTTTCTGCTGAACAGAACTCATCACATATTCGCGTATATAAACAAACGTCACTTTTATAAAGATTATCACAATAACAACAAAAGCAAACTTATATATAAGCTGGAAACTTTCATCTCTTCCGTGTATGGTAAATGAATAGATGATTTTATCTAAAATGGATATCGGAACGGGAACAAGGATTTCCTGGCCGGCGCGCACCTGCTGTCCGATTATCTGCAGTATCTCAAAGAGTTTTGCAATAAAATATGCAGACAGGGTATCCGAAGAACTCATTACTGCGACGGATACCAGTCCAGCAATGATCCGCCATTTATACTTAAAAAAGTATCTTAAAAGACGTAAAAAAGTTTTAAGTGGACTCATCGTATTTTAAAATTACTATTATTTCATCCGATTCGCAATTTATAGGCAGTTGAATATGAACCCTCATTTCATTCATTTTTATTTTCAGTTATTTGGAAATATTCGATGATTTTTTTCGCTGTTTTTTTGCCTGATATTTCTGCAATCTGCTCTTCGGTGGCAAACTTAACACCCTGAACGGAACCGAATGCCTCAAGCAGTTCCTCGGTTCTCTTCTTACCGATACCTTCGATCAAATCCAATTCTGTCTGCAGTATTCTCTTTGTTCTCACAATCCTGTGATATGTAACCGCAAAACGATGAGCTTCGTCTCTGATTTGCTGCATCAGCCTCAAGCCCGATGAAGTTATCGGCAATTGCAGCGGTTCGCTTTGGCCAGGCAGATAAACCTCTTCCAATTTTTTTGCCAGTCCGAGTACATTGATTTTTTCAATACCCAGTTTATTTAGAATCTCTACAGCACTTGAAAGCTGTCCTTTGCCGCCGTCAATCATGATCAAATCCGGAATTTTTTTCTTTTCAGCAATCAATCTTTCGTATCGCCGCTTTACCACTTCCTGCATGCTGGCAAAATCGTTCTGCCCGCTTATGGTTTTTATTTTATATTTTCGGTATTCGCTCTTTTTCGGCTTTCCGTCCACGAATACAACCATCGATGCAACAGTATCCGCTTCCTGTATATTGGATATGTCAAAGCACTCTATCCTTCTCGGCGGAGAAGAAAGCCTTAAATCTCTTTTAAGCGAATCAAGTGAATGCGGTATTATATCGCCGCGCTTTAATTTTATCAATTCCAGCTCATCCAGCCAGAATTGTGCATTTGTCCTGACAAGCGAAACAAGTTTTGCTTTATCGCCTGATTTCGGTATTTCTATCCTGACATCATGGCCGCACTTTTTGCAGAGCCATTCTTTTATAATATCCATGTTATACAGTTCGTCGGCTAAAAACAGGTCCGGTGGTATATCGTCCTTGTCAAGATAATACCGCTCAAGAAATATTTCATATAACTCGCCGGCGTTGCTTTCGGCAGTATTTGAAAGGTATATATGCTGACTTCCGACCATTTTTCCATCGCGCACTCTAAAAACGACGGCGCATGCGTCATTATCCTTTTTTACAATCGCAATAACGTCCCTGTCTGCTTCTGTCGTATCGACGATCTTTTGTTTTTCAGAATAAACCCTTAGTGCGTCAATGCGGTTTCGCAAAGAAGCGGCTTCTTCATACTTTGTCGCCTCGGAAAGAGCGTCCATCTCCTTTTTTAACAATTCCGCTACGCTTTTAGTCTTTCCACGCAGGACCTGCGCGGCCTGTTCGATAAGTGCATTGTAATGTTCGCGTGTAATATAACCTTCACAGGGGCCTTCACATTTTTTTATGTGATAATCCAGGCATACTTTGAACTTCTTTTTATTTATGGATGAATCGTTTAAATCATAATTACAGCTTCTGATCAGAAAAATATCACGAATCGTCTTTAATGCACTCCTCATGGATTTTACATCGGTGTAAGGACCGAAGTAGCGGTAACCAGATATTTTTTTTCTTGTAACAAATACCCGAGGGTACGGTTCATTGGTAATGGCAATGAACGGGTAGCTTTTATCATCTTTAAGTAAAACGTTGTAGCGCGGTTTTAAACGCTTGATTAAATTTGCCTCAAGAATAAGAGCTTCGAGCTCGCTGTCTGTAACTGTAAGCTCCACATCAACAATCCTGGCAGTCATAAGTTCGATCCGCGCATCGCTCATACGCGACTTATGGAAATACTGGCGGACCCTACTGCGAAGATTTTGAGCTTTGCCTACATATATTGTTTTGCCTTCACTATTTTTGAATTGATATACGCCGGGCCGCTGCGGCAGGGCATCCAGCTTTTCTGTCAGCGTAAGATCCTTTGCAGCAAATGAATATGTAGTTTTATCCTGGTCGTTCAACATAAGCTATTGTCAAAATATTTGCGCCGTATAATGTTATTCAGCTGAAATATAATGGTAAGCGGCATACTTCAGGATTTGCGCCTGTACATATTTATTAAATCGCCGATATTTGCAAAAACAGTACCTGCTAAAACTACTGAGGAACCGATAAAAACGGAAGATGTGAATTTTTCACCCATAATATATATGCCTACGAATACTGCTATCACAGGTATAATGAACGCGGACAGAGAAAGCAATACCGCTTCAACGTATTTGACCAGCCAGAAATTAATAACAAATGCAATGACTGTACAAAAAATCGAAAGATAGCCGATCGATATCACGGAATTCGTATTGAAAGAAATAAAAGAAAGGTTCTCAACAAAAAAGCTGATGATAAACATTAGAACAGCGCTGAAAAGCACAGGCCAGAAGATAAGCAGTACAGGATGTGTTTTGCCTCCATAGCGCCTTAAACCAACCAATCCTAAAGCCTGTATGAACGCAGCAATAATTATAGCTATCATACCCATAATCGTGGTATGGCTCATTTTTGTGAAACTGCCATGAAAAATTACTACTACTCCGATGAATCCGATAATAATACCTGCAAAACGAAGTATCGTCAGTTTTTCATTAGGAAGAAAGGAATGGGAAAGAATCGCCACCCAGAATGGAAATATGGCAAAAAGGATCGATGCCAACCCTGAATCAACTTGTTCCTGTGCCCTGTATATCAATACCGTCGGAACCACAAAAGATGTTGCGCACAAAAAGATTATCAGCTGCCAGAAATTCCAGTCCTTAGGAGCATTTAAATGCAGTATTTTGACAATAAGGCCGAGCAAAGAAGCGGCAATGGTAAATCTTATGCCTAGCGAGAAAAAAATCGGCACGGTTTCTAATCCCAGTTTTACTGCCGCCCAAGATGATCCCCAGAAAAAGCACATTATGAAAAACGCCAGGATGTATTTAAAACGCGTAAGCATTTTTTCGAATTCCTTTATTTCCTGCTGCTATAACCCAGCCTGCGAATAATGGCTTCATTTTGACGCCATTTCTCGCGCACCTTGACATGAAGTTTAATAAACACTTCCTGCTGCAAAAACTCTTCTATTTCTTTGCGCGCTGAGGTGCCAATTTCCTTTAATGCAGCACCTTTGCTCCCAATAATGATTCCTTTTTGTGAGTCACGTTCGACGATTATATCCGCTTCTATCAGTGTCTTGCCGCTGTCGCGTTCTTTAAATTCACGTATCTCCACTGCTGTTGAATAAGGAATTTCTTCTCGATATTTTTCAAATAATTTTTCTCTGATAAATTCTGCAGCAAAAAAACGTTCCGGATGTTCGCTTACGATATCTTCAGGATAGAAGGCCTCATGTTCGGGCAGGTACCCGATTATTGTTTCAAGAAGATCTTCAAGATTGTCGTGTTTTAAAGCCGATACCGGTATAATTTCTTTAAACTGTTTTTCCTTGACAAATTCCTTTATAACCGGCAGTAATTCTGTTTTGTTTATCTTGTCTATTTTGTTTATAATCAGAAAAACAGGTTTGACTTTACACATGGGTAAAACACGGAGCCTGACTTCCTCCGGCAGCTCAATTTTCTGTCCTGCCTGGACCATAACAAGAATAATATCGGCATCCTGAAGAGCGCTTTCGGCATGTTTTACCATCTCTTTATGCAAAAGATACTTTGGTTTCAATAAACCGGGAGTGTCTAAAAAAATTATTTGAGTTTTTTCTCTGTTTAAAATACCCAATATGCGCTGGCGAGTTGTCTGCGGTTTGCTGGTTACGATAGAGATTTTCTGATCTAGCATTGCGTTGAGAAGCGTAGACTTCCCGACATTTGGTTCGCCTACAATCGCAGCGTATCCGGCTTTGTATTTATTAGATTCCTGCATTTATAAAAAAACGTTCTGCTTTAAAAGCAGAACGCCAAAAAATATTTAGCATGGTTAGTATTATTCAGTTTTTTAAGCGCCATGGCAATTTTTATACTTTTTCCCGCTTCCGCACGGGCATGGATCATTCCGTCCGATTTTAGGACCGACTCTGATTTGCTGGACCTTCGGAGGACCTGCCTGCTGCGCGCGCTGCTGACCTTCCGAGGATGACACAGGCTCTTTATTCGCAGCAAAGCCCGCTCCTACTGCAGAATCATGCGTTAAAACCATATCTTCCCGGCGCATAGGCCTTCGTGCTTTTTGAACCGGAAGCTGTTCAGGCCGTTCAGGATACAGTTTAAAAACCATATTAAGCACATCGGTTTCGATCAGATCCATCAGCTCCATGAACATTTTGAAAGCTTCGCCTTTGTATTCAACTAGCGGATCTTTTTGGCCGTAACCCCTTAGATGAATTCCCTCTTTCAAGTCATCCATCTCGCGCAGGTGATCTCTCCATTTCGTATCCATAACCTGAAGCATCGACATTTTTTCAAGAGTCGACATCAGTTCTGAGCCGATTTGTTCTTCTTTCCGCCTGTAAAATTCATGAGCAATTTTAAATACTTCTTCTGCAATGCCTTTTTGACCTAACGTTTCAAACTGTTCCGGGGTAATTGATAAATCCACCAGGAATCGCGCCCTCACTTCATTCTGCAGCCCTTCCAGGTCGCCTTCCGGATAATGCACTTCGACAATTTTATCTATTGCATCATGCATCATATCAAAAATATCGTCTTTTAAATGCTCGCCCAATAACGCATGCCGGCGCCTTGCATAAATTACTTCACGCTGCTGATTCATCACATTATCGTATTCCAGCAGGCGTTTTCGAATACCGAAGTTATTTTCTTCAACTTTTCTCTGGGCTCTCTCTACAGAACGAGTTATCATCGGATGCTGGATAACTTCACCTTCCTGCAAACCCATTCTATCCATAATTCTGGCAATTCTGTCGCTGCCGAACAAACGCATGAGGTCATCTTCAAGCGAGAGATAAAAAAGCGACGATCCCGGGTCTCCCTGCCTGCCTGCACGCCCGCGCAGCTGGCGGTCGATGCGTCTTGCTTCATGCCGTTCGGTTCCGATAATATGCAAGCCTCCGTTTTCTCTGACGCCCGGTCCTAATTTTATATCTGTTCCGCGGCCTGCCATATTCGTGGAAATCGTCACGGCGCCGGGTAATCCGGCATTTCCTACAACTTCCGCTTCCCTTTGATGCTGTTTCGCATTTAAAACATTATGAGGTATGCCCTTTCGTTTAAGCATCCTGCTTATAGTTTCAGATACTTCAACACTCGTTGTTCCGACCAGCACCGGACGCTGAATGGAACGCAGCCTTTCAATTTCGCCTATTACAGCATTATACTTTTCACGCTTTGTCTTGAATACCTGGTCATCCTTGTCATCACGTACCATCGGTTTGTTTGTCGGTATTACGACAACATCAAGCTTGTATATATCAAAAAATTCCGCCGCTTCAGTTTCCGCGGTTCCTGTCATACCGGCAAGCTTCTTATACATCCTGAAGTAATTCTGAAGTGTGACCGTAGCGAGAGTTTGAGTATCTCTCTCAACTTTTACACCTTCTTTTGCCTCTATGGCCTGATGAAGCCCTTCAGAGTAGCGTCTTCCTGAAAGCAGACGGCCTGTGAACTCGTCCACTATCATGATTTTACCGTCCTCTGACACAACGTATTCGACATCCTTCTCGTACAGGCTGTATGCTTTTAACAATTGGTGAATTGTATGAATCCTGTCGCTGCGTTCAGCAAAAAGCTTATTTATATTATCTTTTCTTTTTTGCTTCTCTTCAAAAGACAAACCCGTGTCGCCTTCAACCAGGCTTAATTCCGTGCTTATGTCCGGAATTATGAACAATTCTTTATCGTTGCCCGGATAAATCTGTGCAAGAAACTCTCGTCCTTTTTCTGTAAGATCGATAGTGTGGGATTTCTCGTCTATGCTGAAATACAACTCGTCATCTATTTCATGCATACGGGCACTCTGATCCTGCATATATTCACGCTCTGTTTTTTGCATGAGAATTTTATTCGAAGG
>JAFGLB010000222.1 GCA_016928255.1 Bacteroidota bacterium | reverse complement strand
TTATACTTCAATGCAATATTTATATCCGGAAGCGAAAGTGCAAATCCTATAGGTTTTCCTTCTTTTTCCGCAAAGATCACCAGATCCGGAACGATAATCTGCTTCAGATCCGATGCCAGCGCATCAAATTCCTCGTTAGTCATCGGAACCGCGCCCCAATTTTTTTCCCATGCTTTATTATAAACATCTTTTACCCTGTCAACTTCGTCATAAAAATGCTTCATGTCAAATGATCTGAATGCAATCTTTTGACGCTGTTTGACAAGTTCATGCGCCCTGTTGAAACGATCCGAATAAACCGTATCCTGATTGAGCAAATATGCATATAAATCTTTGACCTTTTTAAATCCGTATTTTTCAATTAAATCCGCATAATACGGGGGATTGTATGTCATCATTATTGTCGGACTCAAATCAAATCCCTCTATCAGCAATCCGATTTCATCGTTTACGGAAGGATTTACAGGTCCGCGCATCGCTGTAACTCCGTGCCCTTTTAAATATTTTTTTGCGGTGTCAAATAATGCATCGGCAACAGTCTGATCATTGATGCATTCAAAGAATCCAAAGAAACCGATGTTCTCGTTATGCTCTTTGTTGTGATTATGATTGACTATAGCTGCGATCCTGCCGACAACAATTCCATCGCGTTCCGCAAGGAAAAATTCCGTATCCGAATGTTTATAAAAAGGATTCTTCTGCCGATCTATGAGTTTTAGACGGTCCATCATGAGAGGCGGTACCCAGGCAGGATAGTCCCTGTAAATATTCCAAAGGAATCGTATAAATAAGTACTTATCCTGCTTAGAGGTAACAGGCCTGACAATCAATTCTTCCACATTCAATCCCGAAAAAATATGAAATAAAAAAAGCCGCAGCTTGCTGTCAACCGCGGCTTACAAAAACAATTCTCTTATTTATGCAAGCTTAGTTGATAACACCGAATTTCCTGCCTACTTTGCTGAAAACTTCCAAAATTTTATTCAGGTGATGTTCTTCATGAGTCGCCATATAACTCGTACGAAGCATTTCCATGCCGGGTTGTACGGCAGGTCTGATAAATGCATTCACAAACACACCTTCATCGAAAATAGCCCTCCACATCATTAATACTTTTTCAGTATCGCCGATAAGAACAGAAACGACTGCGGAATCGTGTTCACTCACTTTAAAGCCCATTGATTTAAGTCCTGAACGCATTTTGCGGGCATTAAGCATAAGTTTTTCTACACGCTGCGGTTCAGATTCCAGAATATCAAGTGCCGCAAGAGTAGCTGCGACTGATGCCGGAGCCGGACTTGCGCTGAAAATCAAAGCCGGCGCATTATGCTTAAGGTAATCTATTACTTTATAATCACCGACAACAAATCCGCCCAGTGAAGCAAAAGTCTTGCTGAATGTTCCCATTGTAAGATCGGTTTCTTTTTCAAGGCCAAAATGGCTGGCTGTGCCTCTGCCGCCTTTTCCGATCACTCCAATTGCATGTGCGTCATCAACCATAACACGTGCATTGTGTTTCTGTGCAACTTTTATCATATCCGGTAAATTGACAATTTCACCGGAAGAACTAAAAACACCGTCACTGACTACTAGTTTTGCAGAATCTGCAGGAAGCTGGGACAAGACATGGTCAAGATGAGCCATATCATTGTGCTTATACCTCACAACCATATTATTGCTGTCATTTGCATAGGATCCCATACCTGCTGCAACAAGAGTTCCGGCAACTATACTTGCGTGGTTGTCCTTATCGGAAACAACATAATCGCCTCGTTGAACAAGCACCGGAACAATTCCCTGTCCTGTTTGGTATCCTGTACTGTAAAGCAAACATGCTTCCTTACCCATAAATTTAGCCAGACGGCTTTCCAATTCAATGTGCAAATCAAGAGTCCCTGTAAGATATCTCGATCCCGAGCAGCCGGTACCGTATTTTTTGATCGCTGCAATTGCCGCTTCCCTCACTTTCGGATGCGCCGTTAATCCGAGATAATTGTTGGAACCTGCCATTATTACTTTACGGCCTTCTATTCCGACTACCGGACCCTCACTCTCTTCAATCGCATGAAAATACGGATAACAACCTGTTGCTTTAACCTCATCTGCGCGCGTAAAATTCCGGCACTTTTCAAAAAGATCCAATGAATTCTCCTTGGGACATGGATAGAATAATCACGAAATGAAGCGGATTTTGCTTCTCGTGCCTTTTTTTAATATAGTTGAATATGAAAAGAAAGTCAATGAACATACAAATGGGGAAATTTTCCGATAATAGGCTGTTAAAAAAACTGCCGTACAAAAAATATAATTGCAAAAACTGATATTTGATTGCGCGTTTTCATAAACGAATATCCGTCTCTTTCGGTTCATAAAAAAAGGCAGTAATTTACATTATAAATAAAACTTTTCATATCTAATGGCAGAAATCATACGATTTCTGGAACTGAAAAATAATTTAGGCGTGAAAAATACATCAGAGATTGGTTACTGATTTATACAGATAAGAATTGGAGATAATAAATGCTAAAACATTATTTATTGGTATTTGCAGGAGGCGGTATTGGCGCATCGGCGCGCTATTGGCTTTCTGGAATCGTTTACCGGTTTCTTCCCGCAAGTTTTCCATACGGCAATCTCATAGTCAATATAACCGGCTGCTTTGCAATCGGTTTTATTACCGCCCTGCTGGATGAAAGATATGTTTCTGAACCTGCGCTCAGGATTTTTTTAATGGTAGGAATTCTTGGTGGATTTACGACTTTTTCCTCTTTCAGTTATGAAACGGCGGCTCTTCTTAGAGATGCAGAAATTCTTCTCGCATCAATCAATATTGCCGCTTCCGTATTCGGCTGTCTGGCAGCGACATTCATCGGCATACTAATCGGACGGCTTGTTTAAGGAGACATAAAAATGAAACTGACAGGTGAAGGTACCTTATTAAGAATATTCATCGGCGAATCGGATAAAATCCATCACCAATCATTATTTGAGGCGATTGTTCTTGCTGCACGCAAGCATGGACTCGCGGGCTCAACAGTATTACGCGGCATTGAAGGATTCGGTGCAAAAAGCAGAATCATCCACTCTGCAAAAATTCTGAGGCTTTCGGAGGATTTGCCTGTTATTGTAGAAATTGTCGATACGGATGAAAAAATTAAATCTTTTTTATCTGTTGTAGACGATCTTCTGGAATCAGCCGATTGCGGTGCATTGGTAACACTGGAAAAAGCGAACGTGATTCGTTATTCAACCGGAAAAAGTGACGATAAATAGTTTTTGCTACCGGAGCATTTCTATAATCCAGTAACAGAATGCGGAAATTAACGCAGTCGCAGGAATGGTAATAATCCATGCAACGACAATCCTGCCGGCAAGTCCCCATTTTACCGCAGACATTCTTTTTGTCGCACCGACTCCCATAATCGCGCCTGTAATAGTATGTGTTGTGCTTACGGCTATACCGCTGAAGGCTGTTATCAGCAGTGTAAATGCGCCGGCTGATTCGGCACAAAATCCGCCCGACGGTTTAAGCTTGGTTACTTTCTGTCCCATAGTTTTCACTATACGCCACCCGCCGAAGAGAGTACCGAATGCAATTGAGATATGGCAGCTGATAATTACCCACCATGGTACTTCAAATGTTTGAAGGAATCCAACGGTAACAAGCAAACCGGTAATAATACCCATTGTTTTCTGGGCGTCATTTGTTCCATGTCCCAGGCTGTAGAACGCTGCTGAAACCAGCTGCAGTTTTCTAAAATAATTATTGATTTTTGAAGATGGCCTGTTATGAAAAATCCAAGATAATATGGTCATAAATGAAAATCCAAGAACCATTCCGATAATCGGCGCCAGCGCAATAAAAATGACAGTCATCGTCCAGCCGCTCCACAGAATAGAACCGAGTCCGGCTTTTACTATTGCCGCACCGCCCAACCCGCCCATCAATGCATGAGAGGAGCTGGAAGGTATTCCGTAATACCAGGTAATCAGATTCCACGCAATAGCACCGGCCAGAGTACTGAGAATCACATAATGATCCATCGCATTCAAATCAACCAGGCCTTTTCCGATGGTTTTTGCGACATGCACGTCAAACAGAAACGCTGCAACCAGATTAAAAAATGCAGCCCAGGCAACTGCTTTCCGGGGTGTAAGCACTCTAGTCGATACAATAGTAGCGATGGAATTGGCTGCATCATGGAACCCGTTGAGAAAGTCAAAGACAAGTGCGAGGAGTATAATAAATATTACAAGTGCTATCATTATTATAAGTGTGCTGTCAATTATGTTTTATAAGAATACCTTCCAGCACATTTGCCGCATCTTCGCATTTATCCGTCGCAGTTTCAAGACCCACAAATATTTCTTTTATTTTTATGATTTGAATCGGGTTCTCTTCCTTATCAAATAAATCAGCTACAGCCTGATCAAAGATCTCGTCTGCCTGATTTTCATATTCGTTCACCATTTTGAATGTATCCTGAAAAACTTCGGTTTTATTCAGGTTACGCAGCAGGTAGACACCGTTCTTCAGTTCGTTTATAGAAAGATTAAGAACATCTATCAATTGTGTTACAGCTTTGGGCACCTGAGTAATTTTATACATAACAAACCGGTGTGCACATCCATCCATATGGTCGAGAACATCGTCAAGAGCCGATGCAAGCTCATGAATATCTTCGCGGTCCATCGGTGTAACAAAAGTAGAATTGAGCTCGGAGAATATTCTATGAGCGACAGAATCACCGTCATGCTCAATATCTTTGATTCTCTTTGCGACTTCTTCCCTTTCCGATTGATTCCTGCATAGCGGAAGTTTTTTTAACTCAGTTCCGGCTTTCACCAGGTTCTGTGCTGATTCCTCCAATAAAACGTAAAAGTGATCATCCTGGGGAAGAAGTTTTTTAATAATTTTATCAAGTTTCATAGGCCGGTTTTTTTATCGATTAAAAAAGGTACGTTAGAAGGATTTATCTTTTTTTCATTCAAAAATAATTTAACAGAATGTTGCTTTAAAACCAATCGGTTTTTCAACTTTTTCTGCAATTATCAGAATTATAAATTTCAGTACACTTAATTTCTTTACACAGAAGATTTTAAAACTTTCTCCTGCATTTTTTTACGGTAAGCATCGAGCTTCGTACTTAATTCAGGATTATTAAGTGCAAGGATTTCCAGTGCAAGCAGCCCGGCATTAGCTCCGCCGTCGATTGCCACCGTTGCGACCGGAATTCCCGCGGGCATCTGTACCATGGAAAGAAGCGAATCCAATCCATTCAACGACTTTGATTTAACCGGAATTCCAATCACAGGCAGTGTTGTTACAGCTGCTACAACACCCGCCAGATGCGCGGCTCCGCCCGCACCTGCAATAATCACTTTTATTCCCCGCCCCTTTGCAGACTTTGCATATTCAATAGTCTGCTCGGGTGTGCGGTGAGCCGATAATACTTTTACTTCGCATGAAACCTCGAATTCTTTCAGAATCTGCTTCGCCTGTTCCATGATCTCCGCATCTGATGCACTTCCCATAAGAATTGCAACAACCGGATTTGAAGATTTGTCCGAACTTAAAAGAATCATATTAATCTCCTGCTTTAATTTTCCACTTTATATATTTACCCGACGTGTGCTGCGGCTTTTCTCAAACGATCCATAACCGCAGCGCCGAGCCCTTTTTCTTCCACACTCTCAATCAAAATCACATCCAAATTCTGCCTGTCCAATTCACGCATTGCACCGAATAAATTCCTGGCAATATGTTCAATCGATGAATCCAGAAATACATGGAATTTGGGCACATCAACACTTCCCAGTATTGCTGAATATGTTATTGCTCCGATTTTCTTTCGCTGCTCTTTATATTGTTTAATGCATTCTTCAAACTTTTTTATATCTGCCAGTGGGATGAGAACCACCTGCGCTTTGGTAGCATAATGACGGTGCCTTGTGCCCGGTGAACGCCGGAGCAGTTCGCTTCTATCCGTCAGATTTACCTTAGAAATTTCCTTTTCAATATCCTCGCGGCTCAATCCGCCTATTCTTAAAACAATCGGCGGGTCAACTGTAACATCCAGCACCGTCGATTCCACGCCTATCTTTGCCGGTCCGGCATCAATTATCAGGTCGATCCTGCCGTTTAAATCATTGTAAACATGTTCTGCCGAAGTCGGACTCGGCTTCCCGGAAACATTTGCGCTGGGCCCTGCAATACCGCCGCCGAATTGTCTTAATAATTCCAGGGTTACCGAATGATCGGGAATACGCAGCGCAACAGTCTCCAATCCGGCCGTTACTTCATAAGGCACATTTTCTTTTTTCCGAAATACTAATGTCAGCGGACCCGGCCAGAAACGTTTTGCCAGCTGCAGTCCTTTTTCCGAAACCGATGCGGCAAATTGATGAATATTTTCCAGTGATGCAATATGCACTATAAGCGGATTATCGGACGGCCTTCCCTTTGCTTTAAAGATTTTTTGCACGGCTTCTGTGTTTAATGCATCGGCGCCCAGTCCGTAGACAGTCTCGGTCGGAAATGCAACCAGACCTCCCGAACAAAGAACTTCAGACGCCTCTTTGATCTTCTGAACATCCGGATTTTCTGCGGATATTTTTATTATTCTTGTCGCCGGCATTTTATCCGCATTACTCTGTTGCCGCTAATAAAATCTCAGCCACATCTTTTACTTTTACAGTCTCAGTCGAACCTTTGTCCTTAACTCCATCTTCCAGCATTGTCATGCAAAACGGACATGCCGTCCCGATTATGTCGGGTTTCAACTTAAGCGCTTCCTCTGTTCGTTCCACATTGATACGTTTCCCCTCATGCTCTTCCATCCACATCCTTCCGCCGCCTGCCCCGCAGCACAGTCCTCTCGACTTATTACGCTCCATCTCGACTGAATTAATTCCGGGAATCGATTCCAGTATTTCACGGGGCGGTTCATATATTTCATTATAACGCCCGAGATAACACGAATCATGGAACGTAACCTTCGATTTCTCACCCTGTTTAATTTTTAACCTTCCTTCATGTATCAGTTTCAACAGAAAATCCGTGTGGTGGATAACCTCATAATTGCCGCCGAACTGCGGGTATTCGTTTTTCAGCATGTTGAAACAATGCGGGCATGTTGTGACGATTTTTTTAATATTATAATTATTCAACGTGCTGATATTGTCTTTCATCAACATTTGCGCAAGATATTCGTTACCGATACGGCGTGCGGAATCGCCGGTGCATTTCTCTTCCGCGCCGAGTATTGCGAATTTAATTCCCGCTTTCTGCATCAGCTTTGCAAAAGCCTGCGTAACTTTAGTGTATCGTGCATCGAATGCTCCCGCACAACCGACCCAGAAAAGAATTTCAGCGTCGGGCGATTGCGACATTTGTGGAATATTCATCCCTTCAGCCCAATCCGCCCTGCTCGATGCCGGGAATGCCCAGGGACTGAAATTGGTTTCCAGATTTTTAAATACAACCTGAACCTCGGCCGGGAAACTGGATTCCATCAAAACCAGACTCCGCCTTAAATCAACTATGGCAGGAATGTGTTCATTGTTAACCGGACATTCCTCTATACAGGACATGCAAGTTGTGCATGCAAATAGCTCTTCCTGACTTATATAATTATGCAGAAGCGTGTTCTCCAGCGACTTTTTCCCGTTCTCTTTTTCTACCGCCGCTTTGTTCTTATCAATTATAATATTTCCTTTTTCGACTGTGCGATGACGTATATCAGTCATAATTTTCTTTGGAGAAAGCAGCTTGCCGGTAATATTTGCAGGGCATGCAGCAGTACAACGGCCGCATTCCGTGCACGTAAATCCGTCAAGCAGCTGCTTCCATGTAAGATCATCTACATCTTCAGCTCCAAACTTTTCCACTCCTTCTGCTTCCAGGTCAATCGGCGCCAGCGCACCTTTCGGTTTCAATGATGAAAGAAATACATTTGGAATAGAAGTGAGAACATGAGCATGTTTGGAATACGGCAGGTAATTCAGAAAAGCGAGAATCAATACGATATGAGTCCACCAATAAATCTCTAAAAGAATATGGTTGGTCGAAATATCCGACGATGCAAGTATCGGACTTAACACTGCAGAAAGGAATCTGCCTTCATCTTCCGATCCAAGCATTAATTTAACTGCATTATTGCCGAGAAGACTTATCATAATCAGGAGAATTGTAAACAGGATGATGGTGGCATCAACCTTTGCATGTAAATCGCCCTCGAGCCGCTTCGGCCTGAGCACCAGACGGCGGAACAGTGCGATGCATACACCGAGGATTACGAGTCCTGCAAACAAATCCTGACAGAACACCAGCGGCTGATACAGGAAGCCAAGAAACCTAAAAGAGAATCCATCAAAGATACCTTCACCTATCGCCTCAAGAACAGAAGACAGCAGTACAAGGAATCCCCAAAAGATGAATGCATGCATAAGTCCGGCAGCGGGTTCGCGGAACAGTTTGGACTGGCCGATTGCCACAGACATCATTTTTTTGAACCGCATCCATAAATGATCAAGGCGATTTTCAGATTTGCCGATAGATATTAAAGCAATCATACGCTGTAAGCTGTAGGCAAATATACCCAGCGCTGTACCTAACACGATTGCAAAAATAATATTTTTTACAGCCATTACTTATCTCCTGCTTGATTATCAAATTTTCAATTCCGCATCAAATATCGTTACTGCCTCGCCGCCGACGCTGACATTTTCAATATCTTTCATCCCGCAGCGCACGCGAATCTTAACTCTTCCCATCCTGCTGATTTCATCGCCTTGCTCGCCTAAAAATTCCATGCGCCCGTCCGATAATTCGCGGTATTCAACCGGATATCCGGCCGGTAAAGCAAATTTTTTCAAGTAGCATCCAAGCGGGCCGTTTGCTGAACCTGTAACGGGATCTTCATCAATTCCATAATTCGGCGCAAAGAAACGGGAATGCACCGAAGAACTCTTCTCTTTTGTCTGAAGCGAGAAAAGACAGACTGCATTGACTTTCATCTTTTTCAGTTCGGTTTTGAGTGCGGGAAAATCAGGCGCGAGTTTTTTCAAAACTGCAAGCCGTGTCACAGGCAGATAGACATATAAATCAGTTACGACCGGCAGATCCTTCAACAACTCTTTGGGCGAAATACCCAGAGCGTGCAGAAAAGAAACAGGAATTTTATTTTTAATTTTAAATCTTGGAGCAGGCAGTTCGAATTCCACCGTTGTTTTATAAAAATTTTTCTCAACGCGCACATCCAGAATACCGCTCTTGGTCTGCAGACGGAAGTAATGCTGGCCGTTCGTGCTCATTCCCTCGAGGCTTTCTTCAGCAAGTGCATGGAAACTTGCAATAGTCGCATGGCCGCATAGAGGCACTTCGTTTTTCGGAGAGAACCACCTGATGCGCAAATTGGCATCTTTCTGAGTTGCCGGAAGAATGAAAGCTGTTTCCGGATGATTCAGTTCCCGGGCAATCAACTGCATCTGCGCATCGGTTAAGCCGGCTGCATCCAGGACCACTCCCGCAGGATTTCCTGCAAACTTTACGCCGGTAAAAGCGTCAACGACTTTAATTCGATAGGTCTTCATGCATTTATTTCCCTATAAATTGAACAACAATATCGCGATGACGTGCTCTGGTATCAAAATCTATTAGAATAATCTGCTGCCAGGTGCCAAGTAATAATTTTCCACTTGAAAAGGGCACAACTATTGATGGTCCAAGAAATGAAGCTCTTACATGCGCATGACCGTTTCCATCTCCCCATGTATCATCATGATGATAACGAGTATTGCTCGGAGCCAGGCGTTCGAGCATTTCGGGAATATCTCTGCGAAGTCCGGGTTCATATTCCGTCGTCGATATTGAAGCCGTCGAACCGACAACAAATACAGTTGCATTGCCCTCAGTCAATTTATGCTGATGGAGAAGCTCCTCAACTTTGCCGGTAATATCAATTACATCTGAATTGCCTTTGGTTGAGACTTTTATATGTTCGGTTATGACATCCATTTTTAATCGACAGATTTAATAAATGCTTGCGACGATAACAATACTTGCTAAAATATCCCGCCGTTTGGAAATTCTCAAGCATTCATTGAAGAATTTCCGCGGAATAATGCAGAAAGTGCGGATAGATTATACAACAAATTAGCAAAAAAATAAGGGAGTTTCAACAAAAGCTATTAAACAAAAAAGCCGGTTCATTTTTCATGAACCGGCTTTTACATCATTCTTTTTCACTTAATTGGTTTATTTTTCACGTAAAAGCTGTTCAATCTTATCTATTACTTCCTTCTCATCCGGTTTAACTCCAGGTGCAAATTTTTCAACTACATTGCCATTTCTGTCGACTAAATACTTCTGGAAATTCCATTTTACAGCCCCCGGCACCGGGGACTCTTCTGTAAGATATCGGTAAAGCGGATGCTGGTCCTTCCCTTTGACGCTTATCTTGGAGAACATATCGAATGTAACCCCATAATTCAGAGTGCAGAAATTTTTAATCTCGTCATCCGTTCCCGGTTCCTGCCAGAGAAAATTATTGGCAGGAAAACCGAGAATGACAAATCCCTGGTCCTTATACTTTTCATATAATGCCTGAAGTCCTTTATATTGCGGAGTGTGGCCGCATTTTGAGGCGACATTGACAATCATTAAAACCTTGCCTTTGTAATCGGAAAGCGATTTATCCTTCCCGTCGATTGTTTTTACCGTAAACGTATACAATTTTGGTTCCTGATCCATTTGTTTCTCCGCTTTTTGTGCAAAAAATTTTGCCGGCAGCAAAATTAAAAATGCCAGCATTAATCCAATCGTTCTTTTCATTGTTATATCCTTTAGTTTAATTTCTTTTTGATATAACAATTATCGGCACAAAAAGGTTCATTAATCCTGCCGAGTTTAATTGCCTTCCGGGACCAGCCACCAGGCAATCAAATAGGCAATAAAGAACGGGAAGAATACTGTTATCAGGCCCAAAATCACCGTTACAAGGCGTATGATCGTAGGATCCGTACCTGTAATTTCGCCGATCCCCCCGCACACACCTGCGATTTTTCTGTTAGTCCGCGATCGATATAACTTTTTCATTTTTTTCTCCCGGCTGTTATTTATTTTTTAACTCTTTATTTAGTTATACGTAACAGCAATCTTACTGTTGCATTGAAAAAGCAAGCTATTCAATAATCACTTTCCGCAGGCGTTTTGTTTCACCGCGTGCTTTTTTCTTTTGAAGCCTGTTTTCGCGTGCTGATGCAGTAGGTTTTGTGGAAATCCGCTTTTTGCGGACTTTTAAAGCTGATTTGAGGATTGCGGTAAATCTTTCGATTGCCAGCTGTTTGTTTTTCCATTGGCTTCTGGAATCCTGGACTACAATACGCAGAACACTTTGAGAATCGAGCCTGGTGCGCAAATTATTTAACAGGCGTCTGCAAATATCATCCGGGATAGATGAATTTGCGATGTCAAACAATAATTCTACGCGGGTTTCAAGTTTATTTACGTTCTGTCCTCCGTGTCCCCCGCTTCGGCTTGTGCGGAACTGCAGTTCGGCAGACGGAATTTTTAAAGAATGCGTGATTATGACATGCGAACCGGGCATGTTTTTATCAGAAGAAATAGTAATGCGCTGCTATCTGAGGAAGAGGAAGAATTCTGCCGTCAGAGAAGAACACAAACAAACCTTCCACGGTCAAGTGCAGTGCTCCCTGTACATGAAACTCGCCTCCGATGCC
>JAFGLB010000221.1 GCA_016928255.1 Bacteroidota bacterium | reverse complement strand
TTTCAGCGAACGCTCTGCCAGGTTACCATGGCCAATTTCACGTCTGCCTGTTGTACCTATCCTTCCCACTTCTCCAACGCTGAACGGCGGAAAATTGTAATGAAGCATGAATCGTTTTGTTGTTTCCGGCAGCAAACCTTCCAGAATCTGCTCGTCCATCTTAGTACCCAGTGTAACCGTTGTCAAACTTTGAGTTTCGCCCCGAGTAAAAAGTGCCGACCCATGTGTCCTTGGCAGGAGGCCTACTTCACAGGTAATGGGTCTTATATCCTTCGATTTACGTCCATCCAGCCTTTTTCCATCTTTAAGTATCGTGGAACGCATCGCCGCACGTTCTATATCGTGCAGTATTTCGCCTATCATCAATTCGCTTTCCGGATATTCTTCAGCCAACGATGCCTTCACATCAGTATATATTTTCTTTGTTGCTTCTGCCCGTTCTTCCTTGGTCATCACGGTACGGCTCAGGCTCGTAAGTTTTTCTTTGGCTAAGGAGCTGACTTTTTCCGCCAATCCAGCTGGTATCTCAGGCATGACAACGGTTCGTTTTGCCTTATTTATTTCTTTTGCCAGTTCATTCTGAACCTGGCAGATTTTTTTAATTGCTTCATGTCCGACGCGAAGAGCTTCAAGAAAATCGGCTTCCGGTATTTCTGCTGCTTCACCTTCGACCATGACTATGGAGTCGATTGTGCCTGCAACGGTTACATCCAGGTCGCTTTCTTCAAGTTCTTTAAATGTCGGATTCAGGATATATTTTCCGGCTATACGTCCGATACGAACTTCGCCGATAGGCCCGTCAAACGGAATATCGGAAATCATCAACGCAGCAGATGTAGCGCAGGCTCCCAGAATATCCCCGTCATGTTCCATATCCGAGGAATAAACCGTAACAAGGATTTGTGTTTCATTCATATATCCTTTTGGGAACATAGGCCTTATTGGCCTGTCGATCAAACGAGAGGACAGGATTTCTTTTTCCGTAGGGCGGCCTTCGCGTTTGAAGAACCCGCCTGGAATTTTTCCTGCTGCTGCTGTCTTTTCTCTATATTCGACCTGCAGCGGGAAGAAGTCCCTGCCTTCTTTAGGTTCATATTCACTGACCGCAGTTGCTAAAACCATCGTATCGCCGTAGCGCACCATCACGGCGCCATGTGCCTGTTTTGCGAACCTTCCGGTCTCGAGTGAAAATGTCTTTCCGTTTAATTGTATTTCCTTTGTAACCTTCATAGGTACCTGCTTCTTTCTCTATACTGCGTACTAAAATTCACTGCCTTATTGCAATGTTTTACTTGCGAATTTCCAATTCTTGAATAATTTTCCGATATCTGTTAATATCTTTTTTTGTTAAATAGTCCAGCAGCCTTCTTCTTTTGCCTACCAATTTTAACAAACC
Source organism: Bacteroidota bacterium (assembly GCA_016928255.1). GTDB lineage: Bacteria > Bacteroidota > Ignavibacteria > UBA10030 > UBA10030 > Fen-1298. The sequence continues at coordinate 6,375 of JAFGLB010000221.1, read as the reverse complement.
TAACCGTGCATGATGGTCTTTTTTAAGCTTGTCAAAATGCGGAGTAAGGCTGTTGATTGTGGCCGTCAATATAGCGATCTGCACTTCAGCTTTTCCGGTGTCTGTGTCGTTCTTGCCGTATTTACGGATAATTTCCTTTTTTTGTTCTGATGTAAGTGGCATTGTGACTCCTTTATAAATTATAGTTAAAAAAAATATTATTCTTTATTCAGATATTTAATCAGCAGCTCTCTGCTTATTTGTTCATCTTCGTGCATTTTTTTGACGAGCTGATCTTTTGATTCGAATTTTTGTTCATCTCTCAAACGCTGCAAAAAATCTATTTTTATTTCACTGCCGTATATATCCCTGTTAAAATCCAGGATATTGACTTCAAAAACGCGTTTTCCTTCTTCATAGAACGTCGGCCTTAAGCCGATGCTGGCCATTCCGAAATATTTTTCATTGCCTGTCTGTACCCTGACAAAATATATGCCGTCTTTCGGGAGAACCTTCTTATTTGCAGTAAGATCCACATTTGCAGTCGGATATCCCAGTGTACATCCTCTTTTATCTCCTTCAATTACCTTTCCTGACAATGAATACGGTCTGCCTAACAAGACAGAAGCTTTATCGACAAACCCGTTTACAATTTCTTTTCTAATTAAAGAACTGCTTACCGGAACACCGTTATAATTAAATTGTTCAATTTTTACAACATCAAAACCATGTTTTATTCCCAGCTTCTCAAGGGCCTGAATATTCCCTTCTCTATTTTTTCCCCAATGATGATCGTATCCTTCTACGACTGCGCTTGCTCCTATTCCGTCAACAACATATTTCAGATAGAATTCATCAAAAGTCTGCTGTGAAAAATTTTTATTAAATTCAATTACTGCCAGCCAATCAACACCCAGCTGTTCGCAGTATTCTTTTCTTTCCTGTAAAGTAGTCAGAAGCCTCATCTCTGTTTTTTCATCAAGTACTTCCCGCGGATGCGGCTCAAATGTGACAACAACACTTCTGCCTTTTCTCTCCTTTGCCAGTCTGACTGTTGTTTCAATAATCCTTTGGTGAGCCAGATGAATGCCGTCAAATGTTCCTATTGTTACAACAGAATTCTTGTCATATTTAATGTTTTCAATGTACTGAGACAGTCTCATCTTCTTTGCGCACTTGATCAAAATTAGCATTCCGCCATTCAATTAACTGATCAATCGTTTTTGACTGGTCCACATTGAATTCGCCGATCCGTGTTCTTCGTAAAGCCGTCAATGTTGCACCGCAGCCGAGGCGATCGCCCAATTCATTAATCAATGAACGTATATAAGTTCCTTTCGAGCACACAACACAAAAATCCAGATAAGGCGGGCGGAATTTCAGAATCTCAAATTTCATGACGTCAATTTCACGTTCTGTCCTCTCTACCGTTTTTCCGGAACGGGCATATTTATAAAGAGGCTTCCCGCCCATTTTTACTGCCGAATACATCGGTGGCAGCTGCATCTGCCTTCCGCAAAGACCTTTCGCAGCATCTACGGCCTGCTGTTCTGTAATTGAGGAAATATCGTTTATTTCGCAGGCTTCCGTCTCCATATCGAAGCTCGGTGTCCTCATTCCTATTCTACATGATCCCGTATATTCTTTTTCCAGCCTTACAAACTGATCGATCTTTTTTGTTTTTTTGCCCGTACAGACGATCATCAATCCTGTTGCATGCGGATCGAGCGTGCCTGCGTGTCCGACTTTCCTCACATCAAATAACGAACGAACTTTTTTAACGACGTCAAACGATGTCCAGAACAAGGATTTATCGATGAAAAGTACCAGTCCTTCTTCCGTATGTTCAGTTCTATTTAATTGCAGATCACTCATTATTCTCCGTACTGCTTTGCACATCTTTTTTTGAATCCTGTTCATGTATCTGCTGGAAGATTTTCTCTATCTTCATCGCATTATCGACAGTTTCATCCAGGTAGAAAAATATTTCCGGCGTATAGCGCAGTCTGACAGCCTGCCCCAGCATTTGACGAATTGAGGGTTTATGAGCTTCAAGCATCGCAAAACTTTTCTTTTTTCTTTCAGCGTCGCCGTAAATACTTATGTATGCTTTAGCGATTTTGAGATCCGGACTCATAACTATGTCCGTTACGGTCAGGAATCCGAATTCCGACATGCTGAAATTCCTCTGAAGCAGGATGCTAAGCTCCTCTTTTATGAGTGACCCGACTTTTTGCGAACGAACAGACATTTACTCGCCTCTAATCCAATTTTCTTTTTGTTTCAACCGTTTTATACGCTTCAATAACATCGCCGTTTTTTATATCATTATAGTTTTCAAGAGTTATACCGCATTCAAATCCCTGTTCAACTTCCCTCACATCATCCTTGAAGCGTTTGAGAGATGATATTGTTCCGTCGAATATTTCGACACCATCGCGCACGAGACGTACATGATTATTGCGTGTTATCTTTCCGTCACGTACGTGACAACCGGCAATAGTGCCGATTCTCGATATTTTAAAAACATCCCTGACATCCACTGTAGCGGTAACTTCTTCCGATATTGTCGGTGCAAGCATACCTTCCAGTGCGTTCCTTACTTCGTTGATCGCATCATAGATGATATTATAAATTCTAATATCAACATCCTCTTTCTGAGCCAGCTGGCGTGCTTTTAAATTGGGCCTGACATGAAAGCCGATTATTACTGCGCTTGAAGCCATGGCTAGCAGCACATCCGATTCGGAAATACCGCCCACACCTTTAGATATAACCTGAACTTTAACTTCTTTTGTCGAAAGCCGCATCAGCGAATCTGATAAAGCTTCTGCAGATCCGTCAACGTCTGCCTTAACTATGACAGGCAAATCGCGCACCTGGCCTTCTTTTATGTGCTGAGAAATATCATCAAGCGTAACTCGTCTTCTTTGACGGAAATCCTGTTCTCTTTTCAACTGCTGGCGTGTGATACTTATTTCTCTCGCATGCCTTTCATCATCTACGCCGATAAAATCATCACCGGCCTGGGGAATACCGTCAAATCCGATAACCTGAACCGGCTGTGAAGGCGTCGCCACCTCTACACGCTGGCCTCTTTCATTAAACATAGCCCGAACACGTCCGCTCCAGACACCGCAGACGAATGAATCGCTTATGCGAAGAGTGCCTTTTTGAACAAGAATCGTGGCAATAATTCCTTTTCCTTTATCCAGTTCTGCTTCAATAAGCGTCCCGCGTGCTTCGCGATTCGGATTCGCCCTGATATTAAGCAATTCAGCTTCGAGCAGAATTTTCTCAAGAAGCAGGCGAATATTTGTTCCTTTCTTTGCGGAAATCTCCACTACCTGATTTTTTCCGCCGTACTCTTCTACAAGCAACCCGCGTTCAGCCAGCTGCTGTTTTATTTTTTCAGGATTTGCCTCCGGCTTGTCAACTTTATTAATTGCCACAATTATCGGCACCTTTGCCGCCTGTGCATGGCTGATGGCTTCTACGGTCTGAGGCATCACGTTATCATCCGCCGCAACAACGAGCACAACTATATCCGTCATCTGCGCTCCTCTTGCCCGCATTGCCGTAAACGCTTCGTGTCCCGGGGTATCCAGGAATGTTATCTGCTTTCCATCGTCCAGCGTAACTTCATATGCGCCCATGTGCTGGGTAATTCCGCCGTATTCGCCTGCAACCACATTTGTATTGCGTATATTGTCAAGTAAAGATGTTTTTCCATGATCCACATGGCCCATTATTGTAACTACAGGCGGTCTTGCAACAAGCGATTCTTCATCATCTTCTATGTCTTCGAGAATGTCGGATGTAAATTCCTCTTCAAAATCCACAAGGAATCCGAATTCGTCTGCAACCAGTGTAATGGTATCTTTATCAAGTCTCTGGTTGATCGAGACCATAATTCCCAGTCCCATAACTTTTTGAATTACCTCAGCTACGGTAACTCTCATCAGGTTCGCAAGTTCTCCAACCGTTACAAATTCTGTCGCCTTAACCCTGGTCCGTTCATATTCCAGCTGGTCAAGTTTTTTCTGCTCTTCTTCTTCCCTCTTTTCCTTTTTCTTTTTTTTGATTGCAGCTCTTGCTGTAGCCAGATCGTCTCCGGAGTCAGCCAGGGTTTCCCTGATAGCTTTTTCAACTTCGTCTTCATTAACTTCCGCGCGGCGTACACGCTTTCGTTTGCGCGTTTTTACTTCCTCTTCATCTTCTGTTTTTGCAGTTGAAGTTTTTGACCTTCTTATTTCTTCACGGACTTTCTTCTTTTTCTTCTTTCGTTTCTTATCTTCTTCAATATTCGGTTTTTGCGAGCTTTTTACTGGTGTTAAGTCAATTTTACCCTTAATGGTCAATCCGCGCTGAGGTCTGGCCAGCGCTGCTTCCAACGGAGACGGTACTGCACGCTTTTTATAAGCAGCCGGCTTTTCTTTTTCAACCGTCTTTTCTTTTTTCTCCAATTCTTCATGCTGAACCTTTTGAGTGACTACTTCTTCGGGATGAGCTTCGGCAACTGCAGTTTCCTCTAAAACCGGTTCTTTAACCTTTGCGACGCGTTCTTTTTCTTCCTTTGCCTCCGGGATCTCCTCGACTGCTTTAATTTCCTCTTTAGCTGGTTTTGCTTCTTCAACAACAGGTGCGGGAATTTCTTCCTTCGCAGCAGTTTTTGCTTCTGCTTTCTCCGTTTTTTCCGGAGTTTCTTTTTTACGTGTTGAACGGAATTCCTGCAGTTTGCGCTGGTGCCTGTCTGCTACTTCCTTATCTTTCTTAAAATGCCCCATTATGACCGGCAGCATTTCATCCGTCACAATCGACATATGCGACTTGATATCAAAGTCTTTCTTCCTCAGAAAGTCTATGATTGTCTCGCTTGAAAGGTTCAGTTCCTTTGCGAGATTAAAGACCTTGATTTTCTTTGACTTTTGTTCAGTCATTCTTCTCTTCTTTCATTACACATGAAACCAGACTTCTATTACTCGCCTTCTTTTTTAGTCTCTTCGGTTTTCTCAGTCTTTGTTTCTTCATCTGCGTTCTTTTTTAAAGAAGCGTCATTGTTTTCCGGCCCTTCCGCCTTCGATTCCTCAAGTTCGGCCAGCAACTCTTCTACTTCTTCTTCGCTTTCAACTTCCGCTTCCTCAAAACCCTTCCGCAGCATAGTCAGGATTTCATCCAGTTTCTCCGGCTCGATACCGACAGTGTTGACCAATTCCTCTTTCGAAGTTTTTAGAATATCGCGCACCGATTTGAGATTCTCATCGAAGAATTTATGATAGAGCACATCTCCAAGTTCTTCGCGGAATTCGGACAGGTCCATATCGTATTCTTCTTCCTCTCCGCCCTCCTTCTGAACGTTCAGTTCGAAGCCTGTAAGTTTTGAAGCGAGACGAACATTCTGACCGCCTTTTCCGATTGCCAGCGATACCTGGTCATTCGCTACCAGAATATTTGCTTTTTTATTTTCCAGGTCTAATTGAATATCCTTGAGTTTTGCAGGCGACAACGCGCGCTGTATGAAAACAACCGGATCATCGGTATAATTAATAACATCTATATTTTCATTATTCAATTCACGTACTATCGCATGAATACGTACGCCTTTCATTCCGACACATGCACCTACAGCGTCTATTCTTTCGTCATGCGAAAGAACCGCCACTTTTGCACGATCGCCCGGTTCACGTGCAATTCTTTTTATTTCGATAATACCGTCATACACTTCCGGTATCTCAATTTCAAATAAACGCATGAGAAATCCCGGATCCGTACGCGAAATAATTACGGTCGGATTGCCTGCACCTTTCCGGACTTCCTTTACAATAGCGCGTATTGTATCTCCCTTTTTATAACGCTCTTTATAAATCTGCTCCGTTCGTGGAAGAAGTAATTCATTCTTGTTGTGAATAACAAGAATTTCGCCTTTGCCCTTGCGTATCTGATAAATTTCACCGACCACTATCTCACCGATCGAATTCGTGTATTCGCTGTAAATCGCATCGCGTTCGATTTCTTTAATGCGCTGGTTTAAGTTCTGTTTTGCACTTATTACAAGACGCCTTCCGAAATCTATAAGCGGAACGATCTCGACAAATTCTTCGCCAGGCGATAAATCGTCGCCCGATTTCTTTCGAGCTTCTGCTACAGATATCTGTGTAGAAGGATCTTCCACTACATCGACCACTTCTTTTTCGATATATATTTCTATATCGCCTTTGTCCATATTGACCACAACATCATGCTTTGTATTGGGCCCGTATTTTTTCTTGACCATCATTCCGAAGATATCTTCAACGATGCCGATGAGGATATCCTTATCGATCCCTTTTTCCCGGACCATTTGTGCGAATGATTCGACTATCTCGTGATTCATCTTACCTCCAAACTGCAGAGCCT
>JAFGLB010000220.1 GCA_016928255.1 Bacteroidota bacterium | reverse complement strand
TTTTACGGATATTTAAAGAGCTGGAAATTAGAGACAATGTCAGTATAACGATTCCTAGATTTATGCTTGCGAACGGCAATAACGCAAGAACTATTGTAAAAACCGCGGACGGCCATTTATATTTCCTTACCAACGGATTAGTCTCAAGTATCAGTCTTGGCGTAACAATGTAAGTTGTAACGATATCGATTATTCTTGTCAGGAATATCGATATGATTAAAAACCACTGCAGATTGTATATAATAAATTCTTTCATGATGTCAGTGCCGCGAGGTTCCTAAATTCGTTTGGTATTAATACTCTCATATCATTTTGTATGCAGCAAAGGTATTCTATTCGTACTTGATATTATTTTTGTTCTATTTTCTCAATTATGTATTGAATATAAAGCAACACACTGTTATCGACGAGAGACTGATGAATGTAGAACATTCAAATTTAATACAGTTAGGATTAATATTCAATGAGATACAAATGCAAAAACACTCCTCCCCCGCCTCCCTTCTCATAGATGAAGGAATAAAGGGGGGTGATAACTATTCATCTGAATATGAACCGGCAGAACATTATAAAGGGCTTGTTCCAGGCGCCGGAACTTCCGTTTATTCGGATTTCCATTCTCTGCAATTCACGGAAGCACGTGCCTCACGCAATTCTTTAGAACCGACGCCATATTTAAAAAAGGTGTTGCGCAATTTTGGATAACACTCTTGATATTTCCTCATCATATGATCGTCTTCTGCAATGAAGAGTTCATAATGTTTGAAGTATTTACCGAGCTCGACACCGATCTGGTACGGTGACATATGATCGTAAAATCCCGCCTGATAGAACACCTCTGTACTGATTTCGCGGAATTTTTCAAGCGGAGGCGGCTGCAACGGTTTTACTTTCTTTTGCTCGACAAGCTGAATAACCGGAGCACTCAAATCCCGCAAACAGATGTATATCGGATCGATATAATCCGGCGGCTTACCAAGCATATAGTATCCGTCGCATTGAAGTGGGCTCATGACAATACCGTAACCCATCTGTTTCCATAGAGTTGTTTGTGCACCTTTTGCTTTAGAATAATCGAATCCCTTTTTCAGGTATTCGTGATATGATGTTGTATCGTTGTTATCCAGATTGTTGATGATTGCCAGATAAATGGAATCCGGCTTCTCAACTGCGAACCGGATTCGGTACAACATCCAAAGAAGATGCAGTTCAGGAACTATGTTCTTTTTCAGTACCTTTTTCAGTTTATCGTGTAAGCCTGGATCCGCAGCGTTGAGAGCATTGACAAAACTTCTAGACTCGATATATCCGAATTGTTTCATGATTATAGGATTTGGAGCGCATTGGAGGTATGCCCGCCGGACATGCTTGCCGTATTTTGCAAGGTACTCCTGTGTAAGGTACCCGCCGCCGGAACGTGCAAAGATGAAAAATCTGCTTTCCGGATTATCTTTGAAAAGATCCTGCCTGACACATTCAATATCTTCCACCATTTGTTTGGAGCACAGCAGGTAATAGACCTTCTCCCAGTCGATCGAACCGTCCGTATTATTCACATCTACATACGAGTAACGCCGGCCGCGATTCTCGATAAAAACGAGATTTAGCGTCGGATCCAATTGATACCTTTGGGCCAGTTCGTCTACTTTTCCTGCCTCACCGTAACTTTGCTGCTGGTCTGTGAGGAAAAATATTGTCGGCTGGTCGAATTTGAAATTAGAGCTAAGCTCATAATAGAGCGAGAAGGTTCCTTCGCTTTTATTAAAGTGGTTTATCGGAATAGTGATGTTTCTGTGGTAGAAGTCGTCCACAGGATAACGATGCTGTGAGAAAAGTGTACAACTTAGAAAGATCGTTGAAATAATAATGATAGTTATAGAACGCATTGGTATTGCCTCCATTATGTCGATTATTGCGATAAGATGATTCCTTTTTTCTTTTTACGTCAGAAAGGCAGATTAAGTTGCGTGGCGAGCAGTGGAATATGACATAATGCTGCTGGGACTTCTCATATACCCATCAACGTCGGATATGAATTTCTGTCCCAGTGCTTTAGTGGATACTGTTTAATATTTGTTTTTAATCACCATAGTTGTTCCGATTATTTTATTTTCAAGAACATCATTTTCTATTTCCTGTAATTTTATATAATCGAGAAATAGACCGCGTTTGTCGGGATATTTATCCATTAACTCGAAGCATCTTTTTTTCAGTTTTTTAAAAATATCGTCATTTGAATCTTTTATATCTTCCCGCTGCATTATATTGTCTTCGGTTAGCTCCATGCCAGCTTCTTCAATTTGCTGCAAAATGATTTTTTTCTTAAGTATCAGCGGATGATAGTAACTGCTGTCGTTTTCGATATAACCGTCGTCTATTATGAACATCCCGTTTTTTTTCATGCATTTTGATAAAGATGTCAGTGTTGCCGTATAGTTGCCGAAAACGGGACCGATAGCTCCGAGTATTATGATATCATAACCTGAAATATTTTTTGTTTTTTCCCTGATATCGCCGATTGCAAAAGTACAAAGATGTGTGACTTTAAATTCGCCGGCTTTTTGCCGTGCAAATTCAATGAATTCGGGAATAACATCAATTCCGTAACAACTGCATCCCAGCTCTTTTGACACTTTTACCGATACCGCTCCTTTTCCGCAACCAAAGTCAAGGACTTTCAATCCGGAATAATTTGTGCAGTGCTTTTTAATTAATTTGACTATGGCATTAGGATTTGCCCCGATTTCCCACGAATCCTGCAGTATATAGGGTATGAAAGGAAAAAGTTCCACATCAGAACCGTCCATCGCCGTCACAACACTTTCTTCAAGACTTTTCATCTTTGTCGGCAAATATTATTGTTGGCAGATAAATTATTACATATCAAAATCCGCTGCTCGTTATTCCTGGCGCCGTATGCAGCTTACAGCTCAGATTTAATTCAATACTTTTAAAGCTTTTTCACAGTCCTCTTTTTTCATGCAGAGGACAACGCCGTAACTATCCTTGATATCTGCTATTCCGCTTGCATCATAGTCATTTATACCTGCCCGGGAAAGTCTATTAAATATATCGGCGCATTCTCCCGGTTCATCGCTATTACTTTTGATTATCAGTGCAGGATATGGACCGTCAATATTTATTCCCGCTTTTTCTGCCGCGCTTTTCATCTTAGAGCTGTCGTTCGGAAAAAGTGAAAAAATAGAACGGTTATCACCGGCGGGAACTGCCCTGAATGCAAGAAGGCCGATACCGGCTTTGGCAAATTCAGAAAGCAATTTATATGCTTCGCCCGCATTGCTCTCAATTATGAAGTTGTAATATTCGACTTTATTTATTTCTAGTGCCATATTATTTCTCTTAATAATGAATCGTTATGTAGATAATCATTTTCTAAGTGATACGAATTTCAGACCACCTAGTTTGTGCTTGTTTTAAGATTTTTTCAGGAACGCTGTATTGTACGCGTTTATCGTTTAAAAGTTTCGTATTTGAACAATAACGTTTCAGAAAACCAGAAAGTTAATGCGGGGCAAGCTGTGCCCGCAGCCGGTTATATCTAAACAATTACTAAATATCTTCATTTGTATAAAGTGCACGGCTTGAACTATTCGATATATGCATTACTGGCGATAATAAATTCTTCCTGCGATGGCTTATAAAATTTTTCTTTTTTGGGGAACAATTTATCAAACTCTGTGCTTTTAATTTCGTCCGGTTCGTACACAGTGCTGGGATAGAACTTCCAGGAATGGCCGTTTAAATACCCTTTTTCCAGCTCAACGACCAGCAGGCTGTACGGATATTTTCCGTTCGAATCGCTTACATTCAGACTTTTAGAACCTTTAAAGCCATGCCCGCAGTAATCGTGCGGATGACCTTCGATTACAATGGCTTTACAGCCCAGCTCAGCGGCTTTTTTGATGCTGTGTTGAATCAATGCAGAGCCGATTCCTTTTTTCTGATATTCCGGCAGAACGCTGACAGGTCCAAAAGTAAACGTTTCGACAGTATCTCCGCTTTCATTTTTCAGGTGTGATTTGGTATACATAATATTTCCGACGATTTTATTATCCATAATTGCAACAAAATCAAGCTCGGATATAAAATCGGGGTGATTGCGCATTACATGAACCAGATAATGCTCGTCGCACCCGGGAACATGAAGATTCCAAAAGGCCTCCCGTGTTAATTCTTCCACCTGCCTAAAATCATTTTCATGTTCATTTCGTATTTGAATTTCCATTTAAAACCTTCGTAGATGCAGTTGTCTTACTGACAGGCAAGAAACCGGATTCGTAATTGTTCTCAGAAATCTAAACTACTTACCGAAAAGTAATTTTGAAACCGATGCTCCCCAGACCATTGCTCTTCCGATCAACGGATCGATTTTTACTCCAAGCCGTATTGTATTGAATATAACTATAAACACAACAGCTGTACACACAACGATGTACCATGGGGATACAAGATTTTCGTTCAGAATACGGATGACTATATAGAGTAAAACAGGGACTCCAAAAAAGAATCCGAATATCACGCCGGGCGCATATCTACGGAATTTCACGAGCCAGAGTAAATGCTGAAACCCGTTAAAAATGCCCACCGCAATCAAAGGTATAATGATATAGGCCATGACTGCATCCGAATCGGGGAGAAGACTGATGCCGGTCCATACGAAATTCAGGATGACGACAAAGATCAGCGTCAGGCGCACATGAAAATTTTTTACATCCGGAACGCCTGTATTGACATCCCGGTGCCACTTAAGAATATTCCACTCTTCAAGTTCATGAAACAAGGAAATGAAGGGGATTAAATAAATGAGTGTCCGGATATCGGTTTGAGTAATTTGTCCTATTATTTGCGCCACATTGATTCCTAGTATAGTTGAAGGTGAAAGCTATTCATATTTGTCTAATTATTCAAGACGGTGTGAATGTGGTGAGTATTGTTCTTCTTAGCCGTAGGAGCGGGGATATTCAGCAACATATTCTCTGTAAAACATCTCCTATTTTATTTTGATATTAAGCTCGGAGGCAATGCAATTAAAAATATTCAATCTGTTAACAAACTATAAACCGGCAGCCCGTCGTATACATATTCATAAATTATTTTAAAACCGTATTTATTATAAAATGCAATATTTTCTTTGTTGCTTGTCTCCAGGTAACATTTAACACCTGCATTTTTTATAGCTTTCAGCTTATTATCGAGAAGTGAAGATGCTAATCCTTTTTTTTGATAATCCGGATTCACGCCGATCATATCGAGAAAATAATACTTATTGTTTTTCAACAGGCCGTTCCTTATGTCATATCTGAAATTCTTCAATTTCATAAATTTGCGAAAATCCTTTATTCCAAGAGCGAATATCAATTGAATGATCCCGGCCTGAACGGCATCTGTAAACGAGATACTTTTATTATACGGGAAGTACCATATCGAAATGCACTTTTCGCAGTTTGGGAAAGATATCACTTCGCCTTTTTTCTGCGCCAGTTTTATTAAAAAGGTCATTACTTTTTTCAGCTTCATTCGGCGGGCGGTTATATCGGGAAATAGATAGACAAATACGGGATAACTCATGAACGAGCTTGATAAACAGTCCGCAGCTTTATTTATATCGAAATAACCGTTATTCATTAATCATTCTTTTGTACGAATGTACTGTTTCAGTTTCTTATTATTTTATTCATATACTTCTTCTTCTAAAATAAAACTAGGAGTATGCACTAATACTAATGTAACAATCTCATTAGAATTATTTTTATATAAGAATTTATCTCCTTTTTTTATTATGCAAAAGTCGCCTTCATTTAGTGTAATTATTTCATTATTTATTAAAAACTCTATATTGCCATTTATTACATAATAATATTTATCAGATCTTTTTGACCGGGATAATTGGTGATTGACATTTGGTTTTACTCTAATAACAGCGAATGAAGATTTATCATTACATTTTGCGGTATAATCGAATATTTCTAATCCGCCAAAATCAATGGCAGTGATTTCTTTTTTTCTTATTACCATAATATTATCCTAACAAAATTCGTACAGAATTTCGGAACTGCATCTTTATCACCCGTTACGGGCCTTGATACGAGCTGAAACGCTTGATATACCAATAAAATCCCTATGGCGTATGACCGTTTGTTACACAACGTTTTTTTATTTGTTACTCATTTCTTGCAGCCTCAAAGGAATAATATCCTTCAGAAACCTTAAATAAAATATGCCCATTATCTATTCCATAATATTTTAAGATTGCTTTATTTTTGATTTCACTTCCTTTTTTCCAAATAGCTTTATTGTTGAGTTTAATCATTGAGACTCTCTCTGCCGGGATACCAATTATTGCTTCAGTGACTTTTGGTATTGTCACAGATAGTTTAAAACTATTGTATGAATTATCAAAACTGCTTTTGATGACTCCTTTTACAGATTGAATTGTTGCAGAGGCTTGTTTTACTGAACCCGAATTTGGTATAATTTGAAATAATTTATATCCAGGCTCAATAGGTTCAATACCACACATATATTGAGATAATATTGTCAGTGCACCTCCGCTCCATGCATGATTTGTTGTACCCTGTAACCACTCCTCAACATTACCTACTCCCCAGCCCTCAAAAAGAGTCGCATAATTGTGGTTATTGACCATATTTCCAAATCGCTTTTTCATTCGTTCGATTGCAAAATCTACATATCCCATTTGGAAGAGTGCCTCTAAAATATATTTTTCCATATAAGGGCTTGCATGCTCTTCTTTTTTGAATACTTCAAGAAGTGCAGGATATTTTTCTTTATCTGCTATACCTGAAACTACTGCAAGAGCCTGACTCCTATCATCTGTTTTTCCTTTATAGGCAGGATGACGATAGGCTGAACCATTCCAAAACTCAGTATTAAAAGCAATTTTAATTTTTCCCATCAATTGTCTATATTCCGAAGCATCTTCCTTTAGATCCAGGGTTTCAGCCATATTGGCAGCTCCTTTTAGTGCCAGATAATAAAATCCGTTTGTAAGAAGATCCATGTCAATATTATCGCCCCAGTCACCCCAAGACCAACCACCCTGTCTGATCTTAACAGTGCCATTATCAGTAAACTTCCAAATTTTCAAATATTTTTTTATTCCATAATATAAGTCTGATATAGTTTGAATATCGCCAGTATTTAAATAATAGTTCCAAAAGCCATAGTATCCAATGCTTGTAAGCATCTGAATCGGTAATTCCTTATCCCAGTTTCCTGCAGGTATTGGACAAAACATTGTACTATCAGGCCTTTGCCAATTAATTAATTCATACATTCCCTTTTTGAATAGCAAATGACTTTTTGTGTCAAGCGCATAAAATGATTCTCCAGCTTCATTAACTTCATCGCCCCACCATTGAGCTCGCTCTCGGTCGGGGCAATCCATATAATTATCACGCATGGTAACATAAAGTGTTCGCTGAGCTTTTTGCCATATTCTATTTAGAAAGT
>JAFGLB010000219.1 GCA_016928255.1 Bacteroidota bacterium | reverse complement strand
GGACGCGTATAGAATGCATATTTGCCGTTGATCAATTCAGGATGCAAAACAACATTCCTTTGCTGTGGTGATTTTGTAATTAGATCGGGCAGTCTTTCCCAGTTTAGAAAATCCTTTGTTCTTACAATACCGCACTGCGCAATTGCAGATGATGTATCGGTTCTTGGGACATCGGGATCTTTTCTTTCTGTACAAAACAAGCCGTAAATCCATCCGTCTTCATGATTTGTCAGACGCATATCGTATACATTTATATCCGGATCGGATGTTTCCGGAAGATGTATCGGATAATCCCAAAAACGGAAGTTATCGACGCCGTTTTGGGATTCTGCTATGCCGAAAAATGATTTTCGGTCCGTTCCTTCAATCCGAACGGCTAAAAGAATTTTTCCGTTATGCTCAATCGCTCCGGCGTTAAATGCCGCATTAATTCCCATGCGTTCCATCAAATGCGGATTAGTTTCATAATTCAGATCATAGCGCCAAAATATCGGAGTATGTCCGGCGGTAACAACCGGATTTGCATATCGTTGATATATACCGTTGCTTTTTTCGATGACGGTATTTTTTTTTGATAGAAAAACCTTATGCCTTTTTATTAATTGTTGCAATTTCTTGTCAAATTCCTTTTTTGTCATTTTTTAATCCTCGCCCGGTATCTAAATGCTTTCAAGCTGGGCTTCATGTGTTTCTCTGTTCAGCATATCCAGCATACTCCACCAGATGAATTTTTTAATTATTGAAGTTATCAAGGTTATGCCTTTTTTATTATCAATGGAAGCTTATTGCCCCCGAGGAAATATGAGTCCATGTCCTTATTAGCGCGTTTGGATACAGGAAGGCCAAGAATTACCACAAAACTAAAGTATGCGATTATGACGAGAATATCTATCGGATGAATTAGCATAATGAGTAATTTTTTCAGGATTAAGAAGTTGCTAGTGCCACTTCTAAAATAAATCTTGCGTTTCATAAACAAGGTTTCTCAAAAAGGCACTAGTGCTCGTTTCCTTTTAATGGTCATACTAATTAAAATGCAGTACTACTTATTGGAAACGGCACCAGTTTTATTGTCTGCGCATAAAAAAAGTTATTAAGGTAAGGCCAGAATCAGCAAAATTTTTCAGATAACTATCTGCTGCTTTACAGACTGCTGTATATATTGATGTAAATAACTTTTAAAATTCGAAAATAATTTAGACTATTTTTTATCAAGGAGCAAAAAGAAAATGCAACATTTATCAATGAATTTAAAAAAATATTATCAGTTGTTTTATGCAAAGATTATTCCTATAATTCTTTAGAAAAGAATTACGATAAATCGTCTTAGGGTAAAATAATTTATAAAGTGATAATATTTATTTAATTAATAATTTATTTATAATCGAGATACGAATGCAATCATATACTTCTAATCCTAATCGCTACAACGACATGAAGTACAACAGGTGCGGATTGAGCGGACTCAAACTGCCGGCGATATCACTGGGCCTGTGGCATAATTTCGGCGGTGTCGATAATTTCAGGAATGCACGAAAGATGATACGCAGGGCATTTGACCTCGGTATAACTCATTTTGATCTGGCGAATAATTACGGTCCGCCCCCGGGATCGGCAGAGGAAAACTTTGGCAGAATATTAAAGAAGGATTTTGCTTCATATCGTGATGAGCTGGTAATTTCTTCAAAGGCCGGTTATCCGATGTGGCCGGGCCCGTATGGTAACTGGGGTTCGCGTAAATACCTGATTTCAAGTATGGACCAGAGCCTAAAAAGAATGGGATTGGAGTACGTGGATATTTTCTATCATCATCGGCCCGACTCGGAGACTCCGCTGGAAGAAACGATGCAGGCGTTAGATCAAATCGTTAAAAGCGGAAAAGCATTATACGCAGGAATTTCAAATTACTCGGGAGAATTGACACAAAAAGCTTCGAAGATATTGAAATCGCTCGGCACTCCATGTTTGATACATCAACCGAAATATAATATGTTTAACCGCTGGGTTGAAAAAGGGCTTTTGGAAGTGCTGAAAAAAGAGGGAATAGGCTGTCTAATCTTTTCGCCGCTGGCGCAGGGATTACTGACAGAGAGATATCTTAAAGGAATTCCTTCCGATTCAAGAGCAGCCAAATCGCATGGATTTTTAAAGGTAGAAGAAGTTACAGAAGAAAGAATATCTCAAGTCAGGAAATTAAGCGTCGTAGCAGAGAAACGCGGTCAGTCCATGGCACAGATGTCGCTTGCCTGGGTATTGCGCCATCCTGAAGTAACTTCAGTTCTTGTCGGTGCAAGCCGGATTTCTCAAATTGAAGATGCCGTAGGGACTTTACGAAAATGTAAATTTTCTTCACAAGAACTGAAATCTATTGATGCTATTCTAAAATAATTATCTGATGGTACAAGGAGCTAAATTGAAAAAATATTACGTTCTGCAGATACTGTTACTTGCCTTTATTATAACGGTTTTTTCGAAATTTACTTATGCACAGTCGCCTGTTCCGGCAGAGGCAGTACTGGAAAAGCTGGAAACAGGATTTCTTCAGCCTGAAGGCCCGGTGTGGATTGACAGTTTGGGATTATTATTCAGTGATATTAAGGCAAATAAGATCTATCGATGGTCGCCTGGCGACAGTTCATTAACTACTTACCTGGCTCCATCAGACAGTTCAAACGGATTGACATTGGATTTACAGGGCCGATTGGTACTTACGCAGATGGCCAAGCGCCGTGTTGCCAGACAGGAATCAGACGGGACAATTACTCCCATTACATCCACGTATAACGAAAAAAAATATAACAGTCCGAACGACCTGGTTGTTAAGTCGGACGGCTCTATATTTTTTACCGATCCTGATTTCAATACTCCAAAAGGTCAGAGTAAAGAATTAAATTTTAAAGGCGTATTTAGAATAAGTCCTTTCGGCGGTGTTTATGCTTTGGACAGCACATCGTTTCCTGCCTGGCCAGCTCAAAACGAGCCCAATGGAATTTGTTTCTCTCCAGACGAATCGAAACTTTATGTTAATGATTCACCGTTAAGAAAAATTTATGTATGGGATGTAGTAAATGATTCAACTATCGCCGATAGAAAATTACTCTTTACTATACCTGTTAACGGGTATGCAGACGGCATGAAGGTTGATGCTGACGGGAACATTTATTGCACCGGGCCGTTAGGAGTATGGATTATCTCGCCGGACGGCAATTGTCTGGATACGATCCGGATGCAGGAGAATCCTTCAAACTGCGCATGGGGAGATGCAGATAGAAAATCTCTTTATATAACGGCAGGCAGCAGTCTTTATAGAATCCGGTTAGCTCGGACTACGGAAGTAAAAAAACATGGTTATCTGCCCGTAAAAACATTTGAGCTGCACAATAACTATCCCAACCCTTTCAATCCTGCCACCACGATTGAATATCATATAAAAAATAACTGCCGCTTGAAAATAAAAATATTTGATGTGCTTGGATCTGAAGTAGCAACGCTTATTGACGGATATCAAAGTTCGGGTATGTACGCAATTAAATGGGATGCTTCCGGAATGCCAAGCGGTATTTATTTCTGTCGGATGTATTCAGGAGAATTTATACAGACAAAAAAAATTGCACTGGTAAAATAAATAAAATTAAACCCGCGCCTCAGCTGATCTATAGTAATAATTTAGTTATTTAAATCTTATTAATTATTTATGAAGAAGGATTATTATTAGAATAATATAATTTATTGAATTGATAATGCGATTATTCAATTCCAGCTTCAATTTGTGTTTTATCTCAAATAAAAATTATGCAAGCGTTTGATTTAAATGTTTTTTAAGTAAAAAACAGATTTTTGATTGCTTCATCAAATCGAAAGTATTACATTCAAACTACTTATTCAGTAGAAAAATCCTCTGTATCGAAATATATTTTATCTCGGTACTAATCGTTTAAAGAGTCTATGTGTTTCAAAATATTAATGTGCCGGGCCGGAAGACTGCAGTACTTGTAGACGGCCATTTGAATGCAGGAGGACAGACAATAGTATTTGATGCAAGCAGATTTTTATCCGGAATTAATTTCTACCGCATAAATGCTGGATCATTTAATGCCGTAAAGAAGATACTTTTCGTGAAGTATTCTTTATAACGTAGTTAATATCTCAATTAAGAGGGTGATCGGCAGATAAAAAGTTTGCCGGTCGCCTTTTATTTTAAGGACTATGTCCTAATTTTTTTTTAACATTTTGATAAATATTTTTTTGTCTTTATTAACAACAAAAAGAATCCTAATTATTTAATGAAGAGAAGAGCCATGTGTACCGTAAGACAATTACTCATTTGGTTAGTGTTTGTATCGATTACAAGCAATGCTTTTTCACAGCCGATGAACCGGATCCGCTATAATAACCAGGATCTTTTTTTAAACGGGGCGAATCTGGCCTGGGTGAACTTTGGCAGGGATATAGGATTGGAAAACACGGATACCATGAGCTTTTCAGAAACAATGATCATGATGCATCAGAGCGGCGGAAATGCTTTGCGGTGGTGGCTTCATACGAACGGCACTGTCTCGCCTGAGTTTGATGTTTCAGGATATGTTAATGGTCCGGGAGCATATGCGATAGACGACTTAAAGAAAGTGCTGGATATGGCCTGGGAAAGGGAAATTGCCGTCGACCTTTGCCTTTGGTCTTTCGACATGCTGCGCAAGTCGAATGACAGTATAACAATATGGCGAAATACTTTACTTATAAATGATCCAAATTATACCAATGCATACATAGATAATTGTTTGATTCCCATGGTCGAGGCGCTGAAAGGGCATCCTGCTATAGTTGCCTGGGAAATCTTTAATGAACCAGAAGGAATGAGCGAAGAATTTGGATGGAGCGATGACATTAATCTTGTTCCGATGTCTTCGATACAGAGATTTGTAAATTTATGCACAGGGGCTATACATCGAACAGATACTTCGGCACTTGTAACGAATGGCAGCTTGAGTTTTTATACCCAGACTGACAATCCTCTTACAAAGATCTCGCCTCAGCTTTCAAAGATAAGCAGTGCAGAGAAAGTTCAAATAGGGGAGTTCTTTAAGCAAAAATATAAATTAACCACGACGCCTGATGAAATCTTTACACATCTGGAAAAAATTGCATCAGCTGAAGCGCTGCACTATAATTATTACCGCGACGACCGCCTGGTTGCTGCTGGAGGCGATCCGGATGGTACTTTGGATTTTTATTCGGTTCATTACTATTACACTTCAACTCCGGTTATAACATCTCCTTTTGCCTACGGGGCAGACACATGGAATTTGGACAAGCCTATCGTTATTGGAGAATTTGCAATGCAAAGCGGCCAGGGAAATCCGGCGGGAATACCGGCGGCTGCTATTTACGATACATTATATAGTCTCGGATATGCAGGTGCTTTTGCCTGGGCATGGGCGGATGTAAGATATTCCTCTCATGAGAATATTTTAGCCGGTATGCAGTCAATTTGGGAGAAATATCAAGCAGATGTCGATATACAGGGTACTGGTGGATATTGGCCAATTGTGAGTATTACCAGTCCTCAGGACGGCAGTATATATCCTGACAGTTCAGATGTCGCTATCGAAGTATCTGCTGTCGATGCCGGAGCCGGCATAGATTCTGTCGAGATCTTTATTTCCGATACCATAAAAATTGCTGTTTTAAAATCTTCTCCCTACACATTTATATGGACGGATGTTCCAAACGGCAACTATAAAATTTTTGCGGTCGCTGTAAATAGTATAGGACATAATAGAAAGTCAAATACAGTACAAATAACAGTCGGTAATCCGCCAATGACAAGACTTGAAGCGGAAAATGCAGCACGCAAAGGTTCGGGTATGACGGTTGTTGCTGATAATGGTGCAAGCGGCCGTAAATATGTTGATATTAAAACGAACGATACGACGGTAACAGTTACATGGACGCTCACCAGTGTTCCGGAGGCCGGTACATATCCGATTACAATCGGATACAAACTGGCGTATGAATCCCCGAAAACTCAATTTCTAAATATTAACGGCGAGCGTTTCGGTGAAATCGAATTTACTGCTCCGACAATCTCAAGCTGGAATGATAAAACGGTTAACGTGGCTCTTCTAAAAGACACCAATACCATTCAGATACAAATGTCGTGGGGATGGATGTATTTGGATTATCTTGCTGTACCTAATGATTTAGTGCCTGCAACTGGTGTTGAGAATCCGGTTTCACTCCCGCTGGAATTTTCATTAAAGCAGAATTATCCGAATCCGTTTAATCCGACAACAACAATTGAATTTTCTTTGCCAAGGGCATCCGAAGCGAAAATGACGTTGTATAATGTTTTGGGTCAAAAAGTGGCGTCATTATTGGATAAACGTTTGAGTGCCGGCAGGCATTTATTAATATTTGATGCAAGTAAATTATCATCCGGTACATATTTCTATCGTCTGGATGCCGGTAATTATTCGTATACGAAGAAGATGCTGCTGATAAAATAAGGACAGAAGCGGTGTTATATAAATAACAGTAACCCGGACAATAATTAACAGCGAATAAATATTTTGCTATAAAGAAGATTAGCTTCTTATCTAACAGATAAATATGATTCCTGTCTGGATATATTAATAAGTATTGCCGGCAGCTTGATATTAAAACGAATTTAATTGTCATGTGAAATAAAATTCAGATTATCGCATTATACCGCTTTCAGAAGATAGCGGGTTATCTTCAGTAATTCTTTATGAAAAAACCAATCCCGGAATATCAATCTCGCAGTATTAGTTCCCGGCGAAATATGGTTTTTAAAATTGTTACTCTTCTAATTTCAATATTGATTTTTGTCGGTTTCGAATTCTCTTTAGGTTCGTTTAATTACGAACCCGATCTCTCCAAATCTCTACCAGGCACACAGGCCGGCTATGGGACTGCTGTCGAAGATAAAATCGTTGAGGATATCTTAAAACCTGATTTTCTATGTGATATATATTTGAGTGTAAAAAATACCATAAGGGAACAATAATGAAAATACCAATTATAGCTTGTTTTATTATTAGCACTGCTGGCGTTCTTTTCGCTCAAGAAAAGACGGAACAAGAATTGCAACGTGGCGTTAATTACATCGAAACAAGAACATATTCAGACAAAGAAAATGCCGACATACTGAAGCTTTACGAAGGCCTGCGTGTGGCGGATGTTTCCGACGGGATGGATATGGCAGGGCTGCCGGGTACCGGACTGGTTGATCCTGCAATTCATGCGGATTGGATAGATACAAAGAGTCTTACACATCAGTTCAGAGGTATTGCAATTACGGCAAGGTATGTACCCACGCAGAAACAGGACAGGCCGAAACCGGGACAAAAATTTCAGGAGTGGGAAGGTAATTATTATAATTCATATTCCCACGAAGCGTTTACAAAGGTAATTAAACCGGGATCTGTAGTTGTTTTGGATGATGTTGAAGAAAAAGATATTGGATCCATCGGGTCCTACAATATTCTGAGCTGGAAAAGTCTTGGAGCGGTGGGAGTTGTGACGGATGCGACAGCAAGAGATACCGATGAGATCGCAATTGAAAAAGTTCCTTTGTACCTTCGTAAAAAGGGCCGGGGTATACGTCCCGGCAGGAATGAACTGGAATCTGTCAACATGCCCGTAGTTATCGGCGGTGTGCTTGTTTGTCCCGGCGATATCGTAGTAGCAGACGCCGACGGAGTAATAGTTGTTCCAAGAGAACATGCGGAAGAAGTTGCCCGATATGCGAGCGAGATATTGTCTAAAGACAAATCGGCCCGAAAGGACTTGTATAAAAAAGTCGGATTGCCATCAGATAAAACGGTTGAATAAATATCGGATTTTCGCTGTGTCTTTATTCAAAATATGAGCATACTTACATTAGGAAATAAATTGCTATGAATATCCATCAGAATAAAACAAACAAGTTATTTTCCGATTTATTCGTTTTTATATTGTTTATTTCAATAATTGCGTTAGATACGGTTTATGCAAAAAATTTAACGGAAATCGATAGATCATTTCGTGATTCGATAGCTGCCGAGATGCAGCAGGTTCTCGATAATGAGTTTGAGGCGTGGTATCCCCGGTCTGTTGATACTTTATACGGCGGTTTTTTAAGCGATTTTGATTACCAATGGAAACTTTCCGGCAGGCAGGATAAAATGATTGTGACTCAGGCCCGCCATATCTGGTCAACAGCTAATGCTGCCATGTTCTACCAGAAAGATAACATGCTCCGCACTATTTCACACCATGGCATGCAGTTATTTGAAAATATTATGTGGGATAAAAAATTCGGGGGTTTCTATGATCTTGTTACCAGAGAGGGTGAGCCGGTAAAAGAAGACGGATCGATAATAAAAAGAGCGTACGGAAATGCTTTTGTAATTTATGGTTTGGCAGCTTACTTCAGGGCTTCCGGCGATTCTTCTGCTCTGAAGCTTGCCATAGAAACTTTCCGCTGGCTTGAGAAACACAGCTTCGATCCGGAAAAAGGCGGGTATTTTCAGTTTATGACGAGAGAAGGAATTCCTTTTAAGGACGGCTTTAAAATTTCACTGCCCTCCCGTGAATTTAATAAAGGCAAAGAGTATCAAACAATTCCGCCTAAGGATCAAAACTCATCAATACACATACTCGAATGCTATGCCGAACTTTACAAAGTATGGCCGGATCCCGCGCTAAAAAAACAGCTGCTGTCTTTATTATATTTAATAAGGGATGTAATTGTTAAAGAAAAGGGCAATCTGACATTATACATGGATCGTGAATTGGCTCCTGTTTCGTATATGGATTCCTCGGCTGAAAAGCAAAAAAGGAATTACATGTTCGATCATGTTTCATTCGGACATGATGTCGAGACGGCCTATTTGATGCTGGAAGCATCTGAAGTGCTCGGTCTTAAAAACGATACTACAACGCTCAAGACTGCTAAGAAAATGATCGATATGGCATTGCAGAACGGCTGGGATAAGAAGAACGGGGGTTTTTTTGACGGAGGTTATTATTATCCCGGAAAAGAAAAAGCGGTTATTATTCAAAGAACCAAAGAGTGGTGGTCGCAGGTCGAAGCACTTAACTCTTTTTTAATGATGTATGATCTTTTCCCGGATGATAAGAATAATTATTTCGAAAAATTCTGCATTCAGTGGAATTACTGCAAGAAATATCTTATCGATTGGGATAATAAAGGATGGTATTTCGGCGGTACGGATATAGTGCCTGAAATGAAACAGGCTCCAAAAGCATCGATCTGGAAAGGGAATTATCACACGTCGAGAGGATTGATAAACTGTATACAAAGGCTCAGACGGCAAACACTGACTGCCGGAGAAAAACACTTTGATCCGGTAAATAAAAAAACAATTCTGCAGGCGAAGCAGCTCCTGGATTATTTGTATTCAATCAGAGGCAGGCATATAATTGCCGGGCACCATAATTATATCGGCAGGGTCGATACATATCCAAACCGGATCAAGGAACTTACGGGAAAATTACCGCAAATATGGGGGTGTGATCTTGGCGGATATTTCAGCACCGGCTATATGGATACACTGGTGCAGACTGTGCATAAAAAGTACAAAGAAGGATATATTATTACTTTGATGTGGCATGTCGGGAGGCCGCAGGATGATCCTCCGTTCGGATGGAAAGAAAGTGTTCAGGCAAGGATAACAGATGAAGAATGGGCCGAACTCATAACACCTGGAACGAAATTAAATTCAAGATGGCTGGACAGAACAGACACAATAGCTATGTATTTAAAAAAAATTGAGTCGCTGGGAGTCCCGGTTATTTGGCGGCCGTATCATGAACTTAACGGGGTGTGGTTCTGGTGGGGTAACAGGAAGGGAGAAAATGGTTCTGCAAAGTTATACAAAATGATGTTCGACAGGTTCGTAAAATATCACAAGCTTAATAATCTAATCTGGGTCTGGAATGCAAACGCACCGCGCCAGTTGATAAATGATGAAGCATATGCGTACAAGGATTTCTTCCCCGGATTGGAATACGTAGATGTACTGGCAGCGGATATTTATCACAACGATTACAGGCAAAGTCATCATGACGAACTTGCCAAGCTCAGCAACGGCAAAGTGACAGCACTGGCAGAAGTGGGAGAAGTACCCTCGCCTGAAATATTGGAGCGTCAGCCGTTGTGGACATGGTTTATGATCTGGGGAAATTTTGTCGATACACATAATACACCGCAGCAGATCAGGGATTTGTATTATTATCCGAAGACGCTGACTCATGAAGATTTCATAGAAAACAAATAAAGCAATTACTTTAAAGATTGTTATGTTCATAAGGAAATATACCACAATGAAGCAGGATAATTATTTATTAGTATTCGTTTTCTTTCTATTATATCCGGCCCTTCTTTTTTCATTTTCCGGGCCAAATGCAGCTGCGATTAGCATAAATGAACAGGGGTATTATGAAGGGCCGGGAGTAAATGTAATGATGTTCGATGATTTTTATCCCGAAGGCCACCAGGGAGGATTGACGATAGTTCAATGTGGCGCGAGGATTGCGGCAAATGGCGATATACGGCTGGAACCGTCGCCGGGACAATGGTCTCCCGTGCCGAAAATTGGCGAGAAACATATAAACAGGGAAAATGGAATTATTTCAGTTGAGCTATGGTACCCGGATTCAAGTAGAAACCAGAAAGGTTTTAATCCGGTTGAGTATCCCGATTTGAAATTAAAATATACAATACGAACTGAAATATCAGGCAGTTCTATAAAATTGACGGTGGATCTTGAAAAACCGCTTCCAAAGAAATGGGACGGCAAAATTGGATTTAATCTTGAATTGTTCCCGGGATCCTATTTCGGAGAGCATTATATAATGGATTCCTGCACAGGCATTTTTCCTCGTCAGGCAAACGGCCCGTTAAAAAAATATGAAGACGGTTACCAGGTATTGCCGCTGGCAGCAGGAAGTAAATTGATTGCGGCGCCTATGAATTCCGAAAAGGAACTGAAAATTGAAAGTAAAAAAGCCAATCTCCAGCTTATAGACGGAAGAGGTCTGCATAATAATAATTGGTTTATTGTCAGATCTGTGATATCTGCCGGCGCACAAAAAAAAGCGGTTGAATGGATCATCTCCCCGCGTATAAATAGTAATTGGAAATATAAGCCGGTAATACAGGTATCTCAGGTTGGTTACCACACAAAGCAGGCTAAGTCAGGTGTAATTGAATTGGACAAATCCAGCGATATATGCAGGCCGATAAGGCTCTTGAGAATTTCCGAAGATACAATTTCCGTTGTTAAGATAGACTCTGCGGCTCAATTTTGGGGACAATTTTTACGTTATAAATATATTCGTTTTGATTTCAGCGATGTAACGCAGGAAGGCTTATATAAAGTTGAGTACGACGGAGCTGTATCAAATATTTTCGAAATTAAAGATGATATCTATTCCAGGCATGTCTGGCAGCCGACTCTTGAATATTTTCTTCCGGTTCAGATGTGTCATATGACCGTTAAAGACCGTTACAAGACATGGCATGGACTGTGTCATATGGACGATGCATTAATGGCGCCGATAAATACGATTCACTTTGACGGTTATTATCAGGGAGGATCCACATTCACAAAATTCAAATCCGGCGATCATGTACCCGGATTAAATGTAGGCGGCTGGCATGATGCCGGCGATTATGACCTGCGGGTTGAATCGCAGGCAGGTACGGTATATAAACTTGCTCTTGCATATGAATATTTTGGGGACAGTCATGATGAGACATATATTGATCAGGAAACAAGAGTTGTTTTTATTCACAGGCCTGACGGAATCCCGGATATTCTTCAACAAATTGAACATGGAATATTGAGTATTATATGCGCGTATGAATCGATGGGGAGATTGTACAGGGGAATCCAGGATGTTACGCTTGAGAAATATGTTCACCTGGGTGATGCGGCGACAATAACCGATAATCTTGTCTTCGGAAAACACGAAACTGATCCGGTGCTCGGAAGACCGCTGCCGAATGATGATAGACTGGTATTCACGGAAAACAATCCTAAAAGAGAGCTTTATGTTGCACAAGTACTTGCAGCCGCGAGCAGAATCCTGAGGAGTTATCGCCCCGAACTGGCCGATAAATGTTTGAGGATATCAGAGGAGATTTTCATTAAAAATTCAGGTGTAAATACGATAAGCAGAATAGGTGCGGCATCGGAATTGTACCTGACGACTTCGAAGGATAAATATGGAAAAATCCTTCAAGATAATATTGATTCAATCTGTGAAAATATTGAATATATTGCTGAATGCATTGGAAAAACAGCAACAAAGATGAATAATCCCGATTTTTCGAATCGTATAGAGAATGCGGTTAGAAAATATTCCGGCGAAATTTCTGAACGGCAAAAATTAAATCCGTACGGCGTATCTTACAGGCCGTTTATTTGGGGCGACGGATGGACAATTCAATCGTCGGCTGTTAAACATCTTTTCCTCCATTTATATTTCCCGAAAATTGTTAGTACGGAATATGTGTTTAATGCGGTTAATTTTATTCTTGGATGTCATCCTGGCGAAAATACAGCTTCATTTGCATCCGGCGTGGGAGTCAATTCACTGATAGTCGCGTATGGCGTAAACAGAGACGAGTGGTCATTCATACCGGGCGGAGTAGCAAGCGGAACGGCCCTGATACGTCCGGACCTGCCTGAATTAAAAGTATGGCCTTATTTCTGGCAGCAGACCGAATATGTAATGGGAGGAGGTGCCACAGATTTTATGCTTTTAACTATGGCAGCGGATTGCATATTGAATTCACGAATCCAATTGAAGTAAAATTTGATTATTTTGGATAAAGAAATATTGAAGGAAATGCATTTTCTATGATTAATAAACAGCTGCTCGGTATAGGATTGGTCGCAGCACTTGCACTTTTCTATTTACTTGCTTTTCATTTTTTTAGCGTTCCCGCGAAGAATCCTGCAGTTGAAATATATTTTGCCGATCGCGTAACCGAAGCGCACCGTATTCTTATTGACAAATACAACATCTCGCATGAAGGCAAGGTTAAAGTGATACCGATTGACTTCCCAGTCGAGGATTTCAGCACAGACGGACGAAAGGAAGTGCTCGCACGTTCTCTGCGCGGAGAGGATGATGCAATTGATTTGCTGGCGGTTGACATCATCTGGATTCATAGGTTTGCTAAATGGTGCGAGCCGCTTGGCAAATATTTTAAAGATGAAGATCGGAAAAGAATAACCGAAACCGCATTGCGCACATGCTACCACGACGGAGAACTTGTAGCTGTTCCTCTTGATCGTGTTCAAGGAGTAATGTATTATAGAGAAGATTTGCTGGAAAAGCTGCCGAACGGCAGTAAAATTGCAGAAAAGGTGAAAAAAGGGATAACATGGCCTGAGTTCCTAAAATTGAAAACCGAATTAAAGACAGACAATTCTTTATATATCTTTCCGGCCGCTGATTTTGAGGGTCTTATATGCAGCTACATAGAAATTCTTCTGAGTTTGCGGCCGAATTATTTTGAGACTGTGGGTTTTCGGTTCCATACGCCCGAAGCAAGAAAGGCCCTTCAGCTGCTGGTGGATTTGGTGCACCGGTACAAAGTATCGCCTGCGGTAGTTGCCAATCTTAATGATGCTTCAAGTTATGAGTACTTCATCAAGAATGATGGATTATTTATACGAGGATGGACGAGTTATGAAAAGGATTTCATCAATTCGCCAATCGATCATAACAAAGAAATTCATCTGAAGAAAGCGCCGATTCCTTATCTTCCTGAGGGAAAACCGACGTATGTTTTCGGCGGCTGGAATTTAATGATGGCGAAATCAAGTACAAAAAAAGATGCCGTGATAGACTTTGTAAAATTTCTTTTAAGCGATGAGTCGCAGGAAATATTTTATACAAAAGGAGGGTACTGCCCTATAACAAATACGTTTTATAACGATTCAACATATTTACGGCGGTATTCGGAACTCTCAATAATAAAAGAAATGATGGCTTACGGGGTAAACAGGCCGATACAGGATAATTACACAAAGTATTCAAAGATCATGGCGCGTTACTTTAATCTGGCTATTATGGGCAAGATATCTGTTGAAAAGGCGCTGGAAGACGCACAATCATCCATAGAAGCCGCAGGAATACAAGCGGAGAAAAGATAGCGATGGCCGGATTTAAAATACATATACCGGATAAGATTAAGGTAAAGCTGACCCGATACCAGTTTGAAATCCGGCATATCATCATCATCTTTTTCGTTCTCATTTCCTTTCAGGTGATTCTGGTATTTTTCCAGAAAGCAACTCTGGATAATTTCTTAAAAGACACTCAGAGCTGGTTTCAAAAGTATTACGCCGAACGTCTTGCACTGGTTACAACAACTAACGTTGAGTTATTGTACGAACACCAGCAGCGGCTAATGGCTCAGCAAGACAGCGCTGAAATGAGCCTGGCTCATTCTTTAAACGTGATTTTTAAACAGCAGCATATTCATAGAAGTGTAGATGATATTTGCCTGATACTTGTAAAGGAGGATCGTATATATATCATCGATAACGGGCAGAAGATGTACGCGTATTTCTACGGTATGCTGCAGCCGTATAATGGAGAAACTAATATACCTCATCAGACAGCGGTTCAGTTTTATTTCAGCAACTGGGATTATGTTCGAAACAAGGAAAAGATCATAAGTGCTGTTACCGATGAAAAAACATTTGATGTGATGGTTCCGTTTGTCCCGGATGGCGAATTGCTCGGAGTTCTCTATTTCCGTATTTCTCCAGATTTTTCATTCCTTACAACCGAGATTGCAACCAGTTTTGACAGAGTTGCGCTGATTTTTACTACTCTTATTCTGGCAGGCCTTATCGGAATTTTTGTGGTTTCATCACGCGCGGTGCGTGAAAGGAATAAGGTGCAGGAGGAGCTGTTCCTCGAGCATGAAGAAAATCTTGAAAAACAAATCCGCCTGGAAAAGGAATCGCTTTTTACTAAGCGAATCTATCACACTCATCATAAAGCGGAAAAAATTATGGGATTCATTAAGGAAGACGTCCGGAAGATGAATCCTGACAACCTGAGAGAATCAAAGCAGAGAGTGATTACATATTCGAACTTCATTTCCAGAATTATCTATGATATGAAGTGGTACGACCAGGATATTAACACTATAAAAAATCCGATGTTTCACACAAATGTCAACTCGGTCATTGAATTTATCGTTCACAATGTATTCCTTCGTATCTCGAGCAAGAACGAGATGTTTGAGCTTAAGCTTGACCTGGATCCGTCGCTTCCTATCATTAGTGTAAATGAATTTAATGTATGGGAAATTCTCGAACCATTGATACAAAACAGTATTGACCATTGCGGGGTGAGTTTTGTTACCATTAGCATTCAAACAAAATATGACCGCAAGCAGCATATATCGTATATTTACATAACGGATAATGGAATCGGGATCATACCTGAATTATTGGAAACAAATTCAAAGGGGATAAAAAAGCTTTTCCTCGAAAATGAGACCACCAAGAGGCATTCTGAATCACACTCAGGTTACGGATGTTATATCGCACACCAGCTGGCAGTGGGAAAGTGCGGCTGGCAGCTTGAAGTGGAAAATCTGCCCGGGGGCGGGTGCAAATTTACGATTGTAATAAAAAATTAGGAGTATTTATGGCCAGTGCGGGTATTATCAGAGTGTTGCTTGTGGATGATGAAGATTTTGATGTTGCACGTGTAAAAAACACTATACGCCTGTCAACTACAAAAATTCAGATTGAAAGCGTAGTGTCTAACGGCAGAGCGGCATTGGAGCATGTGCAGCAGCATCCTGATTATTACGATGTAGTAATTCTTGATTATCAGATATCAGGAGGTCTTCGAGGAGAAAGCCTCATTCAAAAAATGAAAGAGGCCGATCCATTTGTACAAATTGTCGTTATCACAAAAATGACGACAAACACGACGGATTTCGACTTTGCCAACAATCTTTTAAAAGCCGGAGCGTTTTGGTACTGCACGAAATACCCCGGAAACATTGAAGATTATATATATCAGCCGACTGATTTTATATTGAGCATAGTCAATGCATACGAAAAAAAGCGGCTCGAAAAG
>JAFGLB010000218.1 GCA_016928255.1 Bacteroidota bacterium | reverse complement strand
TACTGAAAAAATCGGATTTGCCTACATAGATGTTTCAACAGGCGAATTTGGAATAAGCGAGTTTCCCTTAAAACAATTTACGGAACAGATCGGCAATCTACAGCCGCAGGAATTGCTGATCCAGAAAAGGGATTTGGAAACCGTTAAGTCTTTGCTTGGCGGAAAATTCAAAATATTGATGTCAAAAGTGGATGATTGGGTATTCAATGCAGATTATGCTTATGAACTGCTTATTAACCATTTTAAAACACAGTCATTAAAAGGATTCGGCATAGAGGAAATGCGCATAGGTATCGTTGCAGCAGGTGCAATCATGAATTATGTGCAGGAGACTCAAAAGGCGAATATCCCCCACATAAAGAAAATTGTGCCGCATGACATAAGCGAGTACATGCTTCTTGATGCTTCAACCAAACGCAATCTCGAGATAACTACAACAATATCAGGGCAGCCAGACGGCACACTTTTTTCCGTCATAGACAGGACGCTGACGCCAATGGGCGGCAGAATGCTGAAACAGTGGATAAACCGTCCGCTGAAACGTTTGGAACCGATAAGAGCGAGGCTTGATGCGGTAAAAGAGCTGGTATCGGATGAAAAAACAAGGCGCAAAATTCGGGATGAATTGGATACAATAGGCGACCTTGAACGGCTGATTGTGAAAATTGCCACAGGCAGGGCAAATCCGCGGGAGTTGAACCAATTAAAAGCAATGCTTGAACAAATCCCGAATCTTAAATCGATAATCGCAAATTATAAATGTTCGGAAATAGAAGATTTAAACAACCGGCTGGATCCATTGACAGAAATAACAGCAGCTATCGGAAAGGCAGTGAGCGATGATCCGCCGTTGACATTTGCGGACGGCGGTGTAATTCGCAAAGGATATAATGCTGAACTGGATGAGATAAGATCGCTTGCATTCGGTGCAAAGGATTGGATATCGAAGCACCAGCAATCTGAGAGAGAACGTACCGGAATATCTTCTTTAAAAATAGGTTACACAAACGTATTTGGATATTATATTGAAGTTACCAATGCGCATAAAGAAAAAGTCCCTGTAAATTATATAAGGAAACAAACCTTAACAAATGCAGAAAGGTTTATTACTCCCGAATTGAAGGAATATGAAGAAAAAATTCTTCATGCAGAAGAGAAAATTCTTGAGATCGAAACAAGGCTTTTCAACGGCCTGAGACAGATGATAGCGGAGCACATTGAAAAGATTCAAAATAATGCACAGGCCATTGCAAAAACGGATTGTTATGCGGCGCTGGCGGAAACTGCAGTTGAGAATAGTTATACCTGCCCGGCAATGGAAGATTCTTTTGTCGTTGAAATAAAAGGAGGACGCCATCCTGTCATTGAAAAACTGCTGCCGCCGGGCGAGCATTATACGCCCAATGATGCGCATCTTGATACGCAGGTGAATCAGATTATTATTATCACGGGACCGAACATGAGCGGAAAGTCGAGTTACCTGCGCCAGGTCGGATTGATCGTGCTCCTGGCGCATGTCGGAAGTTTCGTCCCGGCTGAATCCGCACGAATAGGTATCGTTGATAGAATTTATACGCGTGTGGGTGCAAGCGATAATATAGCTTCAGGCGAAAGTACATTCCTTGTCGAAATGCATGAAGCGGCAAATATCGTTAATACTGCGACAGAACGAAGTTTGATACTTCTTGATGAAATAGGTCGCGGAACAAGCACGTTCGATGGAATAAGCATTGCCTGGGCATTGACGGAATACTTGCATAATGTGATCCATGCAAAGACCTTATTTGCCACGCATTATCATGAATTAAACGAATTAGCGGATATTTTTCCGCGGATAAAAAACTATAAGGTTGACGTCCGCGAATACGGCGATAAAGTCATTTTTCTTCATAAATTACTGCCGGGATTTGCAGATCATTCGTACGGAATTCAGGTGGCGCAAATGGCAGGATTGCCGGATGAAGTAACGGAACGCGCAAAAGCCGTATTAAAAAAGTTGGAAAGCCTGGGACTGGAAATAGGCGGTAAAGAGACGGCAGATAAAAGAGGAAATAAAAAAGAAGATTTAATACAAATGACGATGTTTGAAGTTAAAGATGATGAACTAAGATCTAAGCTTCTCGCGCTTGATATTGAAAAAATGACGCCCCTTGAAGCAATGCAGGCGCTGGCAGAATTAAAAGAAAAAGCTGAAAGGAGGGATTAAAAAATGAATAAAAAGGATATTGAAGCTCTATACGAATATGATAAATGGGCTGATTTAAAAATGTTCGAAGCCGCATCCTTGCTTACGAAAGAACAATATTTAAAAAATTTGATATCCAGCTTCGGCGGAATTCAGGGAACTTTTGTGCATATTATGTCCGCCAATATAATATGGCTGAGCCGGTGGACCGGAAAAGAGCAATTACCGCTTCAGGCCGCGGACTTTCCGGTGCTGGAAATTTTAAAAAAACGATGGGATATATATCAGTTAGAGATGGCTAATTTTATAAACAGCTTGAACGAAGAAAAAATTATTGCACAGCTGTCGTATAAGGATTTCAAAGGCAAGACGCACGAACAGCCGTTATATTTACTGATGCAGCACAAGGTAAACCATTCGACATACCATC
The DNA here is from genome assembly GCA_016928255.1 of Bacteroidota bacterium. Classification (GTDB taxonomy): domain Bacteria; phylum Bacteroidota; class Ignavibacteria; order UBA10030; family UBA10030; genus Fen-1298. The sequence continues at coordinate 14,999 of JAFGLB010000218.1, read as the reverse complement.
GAGGTCAGTTGACAGTATTGCTGAAGCAATCAGGTGCAGGGGTTGTGGGCACTGATTTCATTACTTACATTAGAGAAAAGGAAATGCATGTCTGAACAGAAAAATATAATTATTAGAAAACATAGACTAAAACATATTCCGGAACTGAAAATCGATCCTGAAATTACAAGGTATCGTTTTACACGCGGATGTTCAACGTGCAACTGCGAAGGAGCATGCTGTGCGGAAGGAGTTCTTCTGGATCTGAAAGAAAAAGAAAAAATACTGGCACATGCAGAAATAATTAAAAAGTATCTGGAACCGCAGCAGGAGCATGATGCATCAAAATGGTTCGACCAGGAAATAGAATATGATATTGATTTTCCGTCGGGTAAATGCGACGGAACTGCAGTGATAAATGAAAGGTGCGTGTTTCTCGACAGCAAGGGCCTTTGTGCCCTGCAAAAAGCCGCGGCGGCAGAAGGTATGGATAAATTTTACCTGAAACCGTTTTTCTGCGTTGCTTTTCCGCTGGTTATCGACGGACATGTACTGGCAATTGATGAGACCGATTTTATTAAAAATCCGAACTGCTGGTGCATTGCAGAGGGCGGATCATTGACAATATTTGATGTATGTCATGAAGAATTTGAATATATTCTTGGGCAGGAAGGACTTGAGGAAATTGAGAAGTTATTTGAGGCCGTAACTGTCGCGGAAGAAAGAACTGCATGAACCAGCGTCGTTTATATCACACAATTGAGAGCTTTGCTTCTATTCAATTCAAGACAGAGAAAGAACTGCTTAAACATGTCTTGAATGAAATTGTTAAAACCGAAGATATTCGTGTAAAAGGCGGCCGGCTCTGGCAATACGAACCGTCTACGGAATCGTACCGCCTTATACATCAGATCGGACAGATCGACCGGCTGAATCCGGGCTACCGGATTCAAGTCGCGCGCTACCCTATGTTCCAGCGTTTAATAGAGCAGAGATCCATTGTCGCCAACGAGACGGATCATTATCTAAGGAAAAAAGGGATAGTAAAGTACTCTGCAACGGGAATAGGAGACCGTTTACCGTACAAGGATAAATCTGTTTATCAATACATCCTGGCTTTTAACTCGGGCTCTGTAGATCAGGACCTGCTTCCGAACCTTAACGTGATAAGTCTTGCAGTAACATCCGCCCTGCGCAATAAAAAAATAGAACAAAAAGCCAGACTGCTTGAGCAGGATATAGACAAAGCACGTGAAATTCAGCAAAGTATTCTGCCCGAGCCTTTTTTACATTTTTATTTTTACGATGTATACGGAATATCTGTGCCGGATCGCATTGTAGGAGGAGATTTCTTTGATTATATTTTTGCCGATGAGACAAAGGACCGCCTGACAATCGTTGTGGGAGATGCGGCAAGCAAAGGATTTCGTGCAGCAGCACAGGCATTGTATGTTGTAGGAGCACTCAGAATGGGAGTTGCCCATCATACAAAAACCGCTACATTGATGTCGGGAATAAACAGGATTGTCAACAGGTCGTTCCTGGAAGAACAGTTTGTTTCGATGTTCTATGCTGAATTGACAGATGGAGTCAAGGGACTGCTTTTGTATGCAAATGCCGGGCATAATAGTCCGATGGTCTATCATGCACAGGAAAAAAATATTGAACTATTGGAGCCGACAGGACTGATTCTGGGGCCGTTCCCCCGGGGAAATTACCGGGTGGAAAGCACCATGCTGAAGAAAAATGATATTGCAGTAATTTATACAGACGGTATAACTGAAGCACTTAACACCAATGGAATATCATATGGAGAAAAGGATCTTGCGGATAATATAAAAAAGCTGGCCGGTAAAGGAGCACAGGAAATCTGCGAATCATTGGTCAATGATGTTGAAAAGTTTTCAAAAGGTGCTGAATATTCAGACGATCGTACTGTAGTCGTTATTAAACGGATAAGCTAGTACTGTAAAAAAAAGAAATACTGTATTCAAGAAGGCATCAGCAGTATAATTTATTAGAAAGGTTCGGTTATGGTTGAGCAAAAATATATCGGTGTTGTCGCATCTGTAAACAGCGCGCTCGTATCCATCCTCCTGGATCCAAAAATTACTACCCTGAAAAGAGAATTAAACGGGAAAACATACAATATAGGCCAGATCGGTTCGTACGTGTTGATACCTACCGGAAATCTGGTATTGATCGGTATGGTATCTGAACTGAAGAAAGAGGATGTCGAAGCAGACGGAAAAGCCCAGCAGAGGTATATTCTTTCAGTATCGCTGGTGGGAACAGTTAAAAGCGGGCGGTATGACCGCGGTGTTTCAATATTCCCCGTATCCGATTCTCCCGTATATCTTGCTGAAGACGCCGATCTGGCAATCGCTTTTGCGGTTTTCCAAAGATATGGATTTTCTGTAGGCCAGGTATCGCTTTTCGAAAATCAAAGAGCTTACCTGGATGCAAACAGGTTTTTCGGAAAACATATAGCGGTTCTGGGATCCAGCGGTTCGGGAAAATCATGCACTGTCGCATCTATGCTTCAAAAAGTTTCACGCTATCCGGATACAAATATAATCATACTGGACATACACAACGAATACCATCATGCATTCGAGGGAAACTGCAACCACCTGGATATTGCGGAATTTGAACTCCCATACTGGCTGATGAATTTTGATGAATTGCGTGAAATGTTTATTGACGAGAGAGATGAGAATGCATCAAGCCAGATTACCGTTTTGAAAGACCTGGTTATCATGTCGAAGAAAGGCAAGAATCCGGAAATGTCGTCGATTATTACAATCGATACACCTATGTATTATGATTTAAGCGAGATACGCGCAAAAATGCAGTACCTTGATACGGAAAAAATTACAACAGGTTCAACGGTAAGAGACGGCGCGTTTTATGGAAAGTTTACAAGGTTTTTAGTGCGCCTCGACGGTAAATTGAATGATCCAAGATATGCCTTTATGTTCCGTCCGAAGAAATACGTCAGTTCAATGACATTCAATGATTTGCTGAACAAAATACTCGGCGCCGATGAGAATGCAAAAGTTACAGTCCTTGATTTAAGCGGCGTGCCGTTCGATGTCGTTAATACAATCGTATCTTTGCTGGCACGCATTATTTTTGACTTTAATTTCTGGAATCCAAACAGAAGAGATTTTCCGATACTGCTGGTATTTGAAGAAGCCCATAATTACCTGCCGAGTACACTGGGAACAACTGAAGCTGCGCGTAAAACCGTCGAACGTATCGCAAAGGAAGGCAGAAAATACGGTGTAAGCTGTATGGTGGTAAGCCAGCGCCCGGTTGAAGTCTCAGAAACGATTCTATCGCAGTGTAATAACTATGTGATAATGCGCCTGACCAATCCTCTCGATCAAAACTATGTCAGAAGGCTGGTGCCGGATACTTTTGCAAGTTTCACTGATGTATTGCCTTCTCTAAGGCAGGGAGAGGCGCTTATTGTGGGAGAGGCGGTCCCGATGCCGATGCGTGTACAGATCGATTTCCCGGATCCTGAGCCGGACAGCAGCGATATCAAGTTCTACGAAAAGTGGAAGCAAAGTGACGCTAAAACAAAAATCGAAGAAGTTGTTACACGCTGGTGGAAACAGGATAAAGTCAAATAGAAAAATCTTTAAGGAAAGAATCGGAAAGAATTCTTTGCAGTATGCCGGATATTCGGATTGAAGGATTCACGGATATTAATTTGTCTCATACCAGCTTTTTTAAAAAGATCCTGTTAACCGCACTCCTAATGGTAGCCCTTGTTTTGCACGCAGGGGCGCAGGAAATGAAGCACTATTTTTACCGCTCGCTTCCGTACGGTTCCGAAGCAGCATTCAATCCGATTTCTCTGCTCGTAAACGGCGGATTTGATGAATTACAGGTCTACGAGTTCTCTCACAGCGTCTCGCAAATTCCCTGGAAAATCGGTTCGCGTAATGTATGGAAGAATATTTTCGCCCCATTTTCACAGATAAATAAATACGGATGGGACAGATTTCTCAGGTATGAAGTATTTCCAACCACTCTTAATTCGAGAAATGCCCAGTATTTCCCGAATTATACACTGCATCTGATAGGCGGCGGAATGGCATCGCGCAAGATCTCCGAATGGTACGATGCACATGGCTATCCGGTTCCAAGAATTCTCGGAGCCCTGACTACAATGTCTTACCACTACATAAATGAAATAATTGAGGCGGGGGGAGGGGAGTTCTGTTCGAACGTGGATCCGATTGCAGATTTACTTTTATTCGATCCGCTGGGTATTATTCTATTTAATTTCGACGGTGTATCCGAATTTTTTTCAGAGAATTTCAGTTTGAATGACTGGTCGATGCAGCCTGCCATGTCGTTTAATCCGCTGACATTCAGGAATTTATGCCAGGGATTTGTTATGAAATATCCAATTACATCATCCGGGAAAACAAGTATTCTTTATCATTTCGGAATTTTCGGAATAGTAGGCTTATCTTTTAAGACAAACAACGAGGAATCTATTTCTTTCGGCGCCGGTGTTGCTTCAAAACGTGTTTATACATCCGATACGCGGAATGGGACCATAACAAAATCAATCGTCGTCTGCCCGATGGCAGGTGTTTACTGGGACCGCAACAATTCACTTCTCGCTTCTCTTGTCGTCTGCGACAGTTTTTATGAGCTGATACGCCTCAATTTATTCCCCGGATCCTTCAATGTGCTCTCGGTCACACCGGGATTTTTTATCGGAATAGGCAACGGGGGAAAATGCACATTAGGCCTGAATTTATCGATACTGCCGATGGGAATTTGTGTACATCACCCCAAATAACATAAAAAAACGGCCTGCCACTTGAATCCAAAATTATCCTTTAATACATTAGGTAGGAATGTACCTATGGGCTTGTTTGTGTTACATATTTATACGGAGGCGGTATGAAAGCAGTATTTTTACTTTTGTTATTTGCGGCTCTTGTTTTTTCAGGTTGTTCAACAATGGCGCTCAGGCCGGGTGATTTTGCTTGGCCGATAGAGTCGGTTCTAAAAGTAAATGAAGACGGAATTATCGAAGGCAATCAATACTATTTCTCATTGAACGTTAAAGACCTGCTTTACAGCGAGGTTCAGGATTCTGCAAACATATCAAACACAACGGTCAGGATTATCCGCAATACCGAAGGTTATTATTTCATAACGGCAGAAAATTTCAAAAATGTTTACGTGTTTGAACAAATCGAGGGCGGACTGGGTCTGGTCAATAAAATTCTTATAAAGGATGACGGCATAGAAAAACCGGCCTTTAATCAGCGGCCTCCGTATGTTCAGCTGCTGAACGGTCAAAATCCATCCATATTACTGACGAAAGACGGCATTGTGGAAGGAGAAAACAAATGAAGAAAATTGTTCACTGTATATATATCTTATTGTTTCCGGGCATTATCCTGACAGCGCAGGAGAAATCCGACTATGCCACTGTTCAGCTCTTCCGAAACAATGCACAATCTATATCGAAGAAAATAGATAAAGCAAATTCAGTTCAGCAGTGTGCAGAGCTTAATGCATCGATAAATGCACTTGAAAAAGAATTCTCCACAGATAAAGCACTTATAAACAAGGCAATTTTTCCCCAGGGTTATAACAGGACACTGGAACAGCTTCAGGCCAAACTTGCTATTCGCAGGACTGACCTTGGTTTCATAGAAACACAAATTGTCCGAATATCCGAGCTTGAAGTGACCGTGCGGGGACTTACCGAGCGGATAGAGAAATTGAATGCAAGGAATGAAAAACTTCTGTCCGATATTCAGGATCTTAATAAAAATGTTCAGAAACTTACGGGTAATCTCTTCAACGCCGCCACTCCGCTCGATTCTCTGCGTAATCTGATCGTTCGGCTAAACCAGGGAATTCAGGAGCGCGATGCGCTCATATTCGCATTGGCCGATACTCTCTTTCTCCAGTACGATAAAAATGTCAGCGATATGAAGGATATTGAAAAACAGGGATTCCTTGGAAAGATAGAAAAGCATAATGTTATCAGCAACGTAAAACGTTCTGTAATGGATAACGTTATATTTCTTGAAACCACACAGCTTAAAGGCAGTGATCTGGTTACACTTGTAAGACAGCAGAAAAGATTCCAGTCCCAATGGGCGGGAATAGCGCCTAAATTAAGCGCAATTTACCTGAATGCAAAAACAAGAAAATATGAAGTAAGCACGGTAGATTCCATGCTGTCCGTCTGGGGCGACAAAGTAAATATTGCAATGTGGAGGTCAATGAATTCATTATTTAAAGAAAAAGGTTTCTTTGTTAAAGAATTCAGAAGCGGCGAAGAATTCAGCTCTAACTTCGTATCTTTCCTCTCCGAACAGATTCAGAATCCGAACGAAGAAACAAATGATACGCGCTTTAAATTGTTTACCAACTTCTATGAAAATCTGTGGCTGTCCGATCTTAATGTAATATGGCTGCCGGCATTGACGGAGCTTAATCAAATATCCGACTCACAGAAGAAAAATATAGAAGTCAAAGTGGAAAAGTGGCGTTCAACAGTATCGCCCGGTGCATCATGGCTTATATATGTGCTTGTACTGCTCGGAGTTTTGCTCATACCGATTCTTGCCATCAGGCTGTTCCCGAAAGCGCCAAGACCGGTTAATGAAACTCTATAGCTATTAAAATCGACTATAAAGGAAATGTTAAACAGAGACGGCTCCCTTGCCGTCTCTCTTTTTTTATGAACATAATAAAGGAATTATTGTGAATAGAAAAGTTGTAATTATGTTATTGATCAACCTTATTTCATTCAGCTTGACTGAAGCCCAATCCAAGAAAAGCGGTCTTGATTATCTCAAAAATGCGATAAAAAAGTACGAACAAAAAGACTATAAGGGAGCCATAGAATACTGCACAAAATTAATAAAATTGAAACCGAAGGAAGCAAGTGCTTTTGGATTGCGGGGAGACGCAAAATGTGGAATTGAAGATTGGGAGGGCGCAATTTCGGATTATACAAAAGCGATAGAAATTGATACAAGTTTAGCTGTAGCTTACAACAACAGGGGCAACGCGAAAGGAAAGCTCAAGGATTATAACGGAGCAATTTTCGATTTTACGAAAGCAATAGAGTTAAAATCCGATTACGCGGAAGCATATTCCAACAGGGGAAATGCAAAAGGCCGGCTTTATAATTATCAAGATGCTATTGACGATTACACAAAGGCAATAGAATTATTTCCGAATTATCCCGAGGCATATATAAACAGGGGTATTTCATATTTAGGACTATTCTTAAAAGACGAAGCCCGTGCAGATTTTAATAAAGCAAAAGAATTGGGCTATGATGTTCCGGCGAAACTTTATGAAATGTGCGAGTAGAATTCAGAAAACATCCGGCACAAAGAGCGGGATACTTGAGATTTGAATCAATGTTCTTGATTATTGTGCCGTGATTTAGTAATATACAGTATTACCGTATTTCAAGTTTCACCGCAGTTGGGAAGCAGTAGGAGAGGAAACGTGGGGTTCCCTTGGCTTGTTCCCTTAGCACAGGCGCCATTACGTATCCAATCAATTGATAAGTTTAAAAGTCGATAATTTATGCTTAATAGTTATGATAGGTCTGGCTCGGCCATCTCTATGCGAAATCCAGTTGACTTAATCAGATGTTAGGCAGCGCATATTAATCAATATACTTATGGAAAAAGTATCTGATTGGTTGAATATTTTTGAAGCGGCAATTTATGCTTTAGTAGGATTGGTATTTTTTATTACGTGGAGTGGTAAGTATATTGTAATGATGATTCTGTCAGCTGTAATATTCATGATTGGATTATATATATTGCTGTTTCGAGCCAAGCGAATTTATAAAGGTATAACTAAGCATATTCCGGCTGAATCGAATGTGCCATATGGAATTGTAATAACACTCATTGGATTAACTGGTTTAATATGGTCAATAATTAAAATTGATCCATTTTAAAGATATGCGTTGCCTAACCCGGGCATCCTCGTAAAGAGCACGGGACACCTGCCTGCTATGATTTTTGACGGGTCGAACAAGGACTTACTTGTCCAGTGTAGTTTACGGGAGCGCCAGCCGTTAGGCTTCCTGCTGGGTCGACGTGGGTCGAGAAGGGATCTATTCGTTTCGGCGTTTGTCAATACGTGATACTTTTCAATCTGTAGGGCAATGTAACTTAATTCTAAATCACAACACAATTGGAGAATCTGACATGAGGAAAATCTCAAATCTTTGGACAACGCGAGCGTTCGCGGGATCAACCCATTCTCATTTGGTCGTCGCTGTGCTTGCGTTGGTCGCTGTACTTGCATCACAGGCACATGCGCAAAACGACCGGATGACACCCATCGCAACGCCTTCGCAGCCCAATGCAATCGAAATCGGAACCGGTCCGCTACCTGGTGCGACGACCCCGGAGACCTGGCATAAGCAGTACGACAGCCAGTTCGCACGCAATGTTACGGTTGCGACGCTGACACCCTTTCTTCCGGATTCTGCCAAGGCAAGCGGCGCTGCCGTTATCGTCGCGCCAGGCGGCGGTTTCTTCACATTGTCCATGGAAAATGAAGGCTGGAACGTGGCCCGCGCGCTGGCGGAAAAGGGTGTCGCCGCGTTTGTCCTCAAGTATCGCTTGAATCAAACACCGGCCGATATGCCGGGGTTCGAAAAATCCATGCGGGAAATGTTCTCGGCTACAGCGCGGCCGCCGCGCCCCGAATCCGAAAAGGTGTTCTCCGGTCTTGCTCCGCAGATCGCCGATGCCCGCGCGGCATTTGCCCTTATCCGGAAGCGTGCCGCCGAGTGGCATGTCGATCCAAACCGGATAGGTATGATTGGCTTTTCCGCCGGCGCGATGCTGACGATGGCAACTACACTTGCCGGTGAGGATACGAGGCCCGCCTTCATCGGCAACATCTACGGCCCTCTTGCGTCGGTCGCGGTGCCGGCCGAAGCACCGCCACTGTTCATTGCACTAGCTGCCGATGATCCTTTTTTCGGGAACAGCGGTTACGGGCTCATCGATAGCTGGAAGGCCGCGAAGCGTCCCGTTGAATTCCATCTTTATGAACAGGGTGGCCATGGCTTCGGGATGTATCCGAAGGAGACTACGAGCACCGGTTGGTTCGATGCCTTTGTGCGCTGGCTCGGGATGCACGGTATGCTGAAGCTGACAGCCGGAGGCCGCGTGTGAATGATGCACACGAAGTGTGCACCAATAATTACACAGATTTCATTCGAGGTATTAACACATGAAGTGTGTTACAATTTAAAGTATAGGTGCATTTTGCCCCGCCAGGAAGAGGCGGGGTGCTGGAAAACGCACTCTGCAGAAAGCGCAGGGTGCAAAAAACGCACCCCGCAAAAAGCGCGGGATGCTGGAAAACGCACCCCGCAAAAAGCGCGGGATGCTGGAAAACGCATATGGCTAATAGTGGGTTTAGATTTTTAAATTATGTTAATAGAGTTAATAAGTGCGGCAGTCCATGGCACTTTCAGCGCCACGAGATCGCGTTCCGTTGCTCGAGATGCATCGGGACGGACTTACTTGTCCCGTGTTGTTAACGGGATGTGCCATCCGTTAGGCTGCCTTACAGAAAGGAATATTATGACAATAAAAGGAATAGAAGGTCTTCAAAAAGACGCAGTGCTGCTAGATGTTCAGCACGGTGCAAGATTTAAAACATTTCAGTATTGTTTCTCGGTAATCGTTTTGACTACCAAACAGCAGTCCCAGGCGTATTTTATTAAGGCGAATGAAAGCACATTTCCAAAGCATGTTTGGTACACGTTAGCTACTCTAATTTTCGGCTGGTGGGGATTTCCATGGGGACCGATTTATACAATAAGTTCTGTTTTTACGAATTTCCGTGGTGGGAACGATGTAACTGATGCAGCAGTTTCCTATATAACTAATCCACCAGTTATTCAACAATCAATAGAAACTGTTTCCAAGGTAGTTAAAAAGAAAAGATTACTTTTTATTGTCTTTGGTCTCATAGCATTTTTAATACTAGTCCTTGTTTTCTTAAAGAAGTAAGGAAGCCAATCAACTTTAAAAAGGAATCCTAATAAAAAACATCAGGACAAGTAAGTCAAGAGAAAGGCGCAGTCTCGCAGTACGGCCTGCATGCCGTACTGCTTACGGTCGCTTACGCTTCATAGCTTCAGCGACGGAGCGCACGTAGGCAGGGATCCTCGCGGCGTTGAAATACCACGTGACTCACTTGTCCCGTGTTGTTAACGGGATGTGGCAGTTATTGGGTGGAAGGAAAAAAAAGCTATGAAACTAGTAAACACAAAAATTATTCCATTCTTGCTAATACTTGTGGAGTCACTTTTTACATTTGTAGCTTCAGTATTTCAATTAATTTAGGGAATGTTGCCGATAATGAGCCGAACAAATTATAGTGAAACTAATTGGCAAAGAGAATCAATTCAAATAGTCCTGTGTGGTATGGGTATGGCATTCTTTACTTCTGTCTTTTCATATTTATTTAATCAACAATTGTTCAAATATTACTCTGTTGATAACTATCATCGTAAATCAATAAGAGTTTCTTTAATACTCGGAAGCATTCTTATTGTAGTATCAATCTTTTCAAGTATATATTTATTTATGTGTCGTCCTTATAAATAATACGTCAGCCTGATCCACGAATCCTCATAAAATAAACAGGATTCTGGCCTAATATTATTTTCGGTGGGTCGAATCGGGACTTACTTGTCTCGTGTTGTTAACGGGATGTGCCATCCGTTAGGCAGCTGTGCTAGATTTGCTTTTCTCTGTTATAATGTATATATTATCAATATACAATAAATAAGGGCATTTGATGAAACTTTACTCATCTTATGATGGCTTCGAGTGGGATTCCGGAAACAGGACAAAAAATTGGGATTCACACAAAGTGGCCTGGTGGGAATGTGAAGAAGTGTTTCTTAATTTCCCTTTGTTTATATCTCCAGATCTTCAACATTCAAAAGATGAAGACAGGTTATATGCTTTTGGTCAAACAAGCGCAAAAAGACTATTAACTATCGTTTTTACTATTCGTAATAAGAATATTAGAGTCATTTCTGCAAGAGATATGGATCGAAAAGAAAGGAAGATATATAATGAAGAAACTTCCAAAATTTAAATCGGAAGATGAGGAAAGAAAATTCTGGGCTAAACATAGTCCACTGGATTATATTGATCGTAAAAACATACATCCTGCAGTCTTTCCTAATCTTAAACCATCCAGTCGTACTATCTCCTTACGATTACCAGAAGCACTTGTTGAAAGTATAAAGGTTTTGGCGAATAGAAAAGACGTCCCATATCAATCAATGCTCAAAATGCTCTTAGCGGAAAAAGTCAGAGAAGAATTTTCAATTTCTAAAAAACATACTTCAGCCGGCACCTCCTAAGTCGCAAACTCAGGAGTCAGCGCATAAAGGAATAAGCCGGAAAGCGAAGTATATCCTTGAAATCGAAAGCTAAAGCTTTCGGCTACAGGCGTAAATGGACTTACTTGTCCCATGTTGTTAATGGGGTGTACAATCAGTTAGGGCGCATTTAATGAAATTATTGAGGCTTAAGAGGTGAGAATCATCATAACTATTTTTATTGTACTAATAGTCCTTATTAGTATAAAACCATTGTATGGTCAAGAAGCAATTGAATCATCAGATACAGCAGAAATTCTTATTCAAAAAGGTCGAACACACTATTCAGATGGTCAATACTTAGAAGCAATCCGAATTCTACACATGAATGGCATTGATACTTTAGATGCTGTTGCTTCTTCTCTTGCAGGTCTATCGTATTCTGCAATTAATGATTTTGGAAACGCTTGCTTCTATTTAAAAACAGCATGCAGGTTAGACTCCAATAATGTTGCTTATCGATTTCAGCTGGGGACATTTCTATCGCAGAGCGGTTTAATTGGAGACGCAGAACAAGAATACAAACAGATAATTGCTATAGATAGTACATTTTTGCCGGCTTTCGTTCGACTTGGTATCATATATAGCGATCAAAAGTATTATCAACAAGCTAAATCATATTTTTCCTACGTTGTAGATATTAATCCGCGTGATTATCTATCCTTCTATTATCTGGGAATCTTGTCTTTCGGTTTGGGGCAAAGAGATACCGCTATGTATTTTCTCGACAGGAGCATTAAACTTAATAACGGATTTGTACAATCCATTGATTTTCTTGCATCGCTTTATTATTCAAAGAAAAATTACTTAAGCGCTATTCAACTTTATCAAAAAGCTTCTCAACTACGTCCAACAAATGCCGAATTCATTTTCAAAGAGGGATTATGTAATCGACAATTAAAAGAATATGATAAAGCTATATTGTGTTTTTCCAAAGCCGTAGCAATCGATTCAACAAATCCTTCTTATTTTGCTCAACTTGGATATGCATATTACTACAAGGAACGATATGATTCCTCAATATACTTTAATTGTAAGGCTATCTCATATGACAATGAGAATATTCAATACTACAACAATCTTGCAGCTGCTTATCAAAAGGTTGACTCTACCGACAAGCTTATAGATGTTTATTATAAAATGATTGATTTGCATGATCCAGATGAAATTGCTGATATTTATACGCGGATTGCATTAGTCTATTCTTCGAAACGGCTCAACTTAAAAGCTATTCATGCGTATAAATCAGCACTTGCAATAAAACCATCAAACCCATATGCTTTGTTTTCCCTTGGCTCGCTTAGTCAACAATCCGGAAATTTAGTAACGGCTCGTTGGGCTTATGAAGAGTATCTGCATGTAACAGCATCCGATTCGTCGGAGAACGCAACACGTGAATATGTCAAACATATTTTGAAGGAATTGAAGAGTAAGTCCAAATGAGTGCTGTTCCAAAAGTAACAAATTCAGGAAGAAGCGAATAAGAGGAATAAGCTGGAAGACGAAATTACTGCGGCAAAGTTGTTACTGTTGAGCCATAGACTCATCAGTCCTCGGCTGAGTTGAAATATCATGCTGTTTATTGTAATCCAGAAATCGATAGGGGAGTAAGGTATAAATGAATATTATAGTACCATACCTTTTTATGATGTTATTATTAGGTTCGGGAGTCTATCGAATAATCAGCAAGGCTAAATATACACAACGAATATTTTATTTATCGCAAGCATTATTATTCCTTCTTGTCGTTTGTTTCTCTCTTGATAAAATAAATAGAATAATTGTGTCGTTGGTGTTAATTGGAATAAATATTCTAATAACGATGATTATAATATCATTTATAAAAAGTGTCGATAAACAATAATTTACGCCGTCTGTCCACTTCAAAAAGGAATCCTGATAAAAAAACGTCATGACAAGTAAGCTAAGAGAAGGGCACAGTCACGTTTTTCGAGATCATCGTGGTTATGAATCGCAACGGGACTTGCTTATCCCGTGTTGCTGACGGGATGTGTCATCCGTTAGGCAGCCGCCACAAGAAAATATGGATAAGTTTTATAAAATAGTCGCTCGAATATTTATGGTTGCCTTGCTTCCGATATTAATGGTTGTATCATTTGTCGTAGGTTTATTCCAACGTCCGATACAAAGGACACGGACCGATGTTGCATCTGTCTTAGAACGATTTTTATACAATGAAATTACTGACGAGGAATGGGATGATTTTATTTGTATTCCAATTCAAGATTCTGAACTAGAAAGGATTCGTACACAGTGTGAAAAATTGTCCATTGATTATCCACCAGAGATTGAAGGACGGAATACTAATAAACAAGGTGAAGAGCTTTTAAAAATGTTTATAACTCAATTGCGTGGCGATCTAAGCAGCACATCCCGCCAGACAGACGGCGGGCAGGCAAGCTGACAGCCGGCACAAAGCGCTCTGCAGAAGCCATTCCTTCGGAACTTCGGAGAGGCTTATTACATTGTCGCGAAGCGAATAATAGTATTAGCAGTCAAGAGGCATCTGAAAAATTAAATTAATAATGGTAGTCGAAAGCTTCAGCTTTCGTAATTAGAATATAAACGCGGACCGTTACATCAATAATATTATACTGCATTGTCAAGACGTTTCTGCGCGTCGTACAGATCGCAATTCATCTGAAGATTCATCCAGTACTGTGAAGTTGTCTTGAGTGCACGGGAAAGAAGTATTGCTGTCTCCGGACTAACATCACGTTTGCCGTTTATGAGTGTATTTATACGCTGAATCGGCACTCCCATTCTGCGTGCTAATTCCATTTGGGTCATACCCATTGGTTTCAGATAGAGTTCCAGGAGTATTTCTCCCGGATGACTTGGTCGACGGTTCTTTGGAATCATGTTATGCTCCTTAATGATAATCTGTAATTTCAACATCGAGAATATCGCCATTATTCCAGCGGAATATTATTCTAAATTGATCGTTAATCCGAATGGAATGATAACCCGATAAATTACCTTTCAATATTTCGAGTCGATTGCCGGGCGGAAACTTTAGGTCTTTAATTTGTGCAGCACCATTCATGGCATCGAGCCTTATCCTTGCAGGTTTCCAGATTGCCTGAGGTATTCGTCGGGCAGCTTTTGTATCGAACCCGTTGAATATATCTTCAGTACCTTTATCGGCGAAGTTGATAATCATGATTAAATATACCATATTAACAGTATATGTGCAAGTGATAATATCATTAGACTGCACACCTCCTGAGCAGCAAAATCAATAGTCAGCGCATGAAGGAATAATCCGGAAGTCGAAATTTCTGCGACAAAGATATTGCAGTAGAGCCATGAATGTGAGAGCATCTGGTTGAATTGACTTGAAAGCAATCTTGCCGTATATTAAATCAACGTTTGATTTTCTGTTGAAATTCTTGACCCCGTAGTTCGAAAATTGCCCGCGAACTATTTTTGTGAGCGGTAGCAATTTTCAGAATCCCACGTTTTTTGCGGGACTCAGTGTTCTTTAAAAATATTTTTTTTTGACCCCGTAGCTCAGTTGGATAGAGCATCAGCCTTCTAAGCTGAGGGT
>JAFGLB010000217.1 GCA_016928255.1 Bacteroidota bacterium | reverse complement strand
TTTTCTTGTATGGCTGATTTTTAGGCATTCCAATCTGATAATACGGATCATGGGAGATGCAGGATCGAAAGCTTTTGCCAAGGTCGCTGCTCTTCTGATGGCCGCAATAGCAGTCATGATGATACGCATAGGTCTAACCGGAATGATTGTCCCGAAATAATTCAATGGATCTGAATCTGAAAAATAAAATAGCGATTGTTGCGGCGGCGAGCCAGGGACTCGGTAAAGCATCCGCTCTTGCACTCGCACAGGAAGGCGCTACGATTGTAATTTGTTCGAGGCGCCAAAAGGAAATTACAGAAGCCGCTGATGAAATTAGCAAAGCGGCAAACACAAAAGTCGTCCCAATTGCCGCGGATGTTTCCAGAGCGGATGATATCGAACGAACTGTTGCCGAAACAAAGAAACTGTTCGGCACGGTGCATATACTTGTTAATAATGCCGGCGGACCGCCTGTTGGAGATATTCTTACTTTGACAGATGAAGACTGGCGCAAAGGACATGAACTTACACTTATGAGCATGGTACGGCTTACGCGTGCAGTACTCCCGATGATGATAGAACAGCAATGGGGAAGGATTATAACTATAACATCAATCGCGGCGAAACAGCCGATAAATGATTTGATGATTTCTTCTGCAATTCGCCCGGGAATACTCGGACTGACTAAAGTGCTGGCAAATCAATACGCAGATAAGAATATCACCGTCAATACAGTCTGCCCTGGACATACTCTTACAAAACGACAAGAAGAAATAGCAGCCTCGCGTGCGATGGAGAAAAAGATTTCCATGGAGCAGTATTTAAAAGAAACTGCGGCTTCGATACCTGCCGGCCGGCTGGGCAGGCCTGAAGAAATCGGCAATGTTGTTGCATTCCTTGCATCCGAACAGGCGGGTTATATCAACGGTGCAAATGTGCTTGTTGACGGAAGCGCAGCAAAAGGGATCCATTGAACTTTTTTCCGCGGTTTGGTAATTCACAGTTTTATTATAAGATGAGTAATGTCATATCTGGAAGAATAATATATATAAATGAGCGATATCGTTAAAGCAATTATTCTTGGAATCGTTGAAGGCATAACTGAATTTTTGCCCATATCGTCAACAGGACATCTGATACTCGTCAATCAGTTCATTGCTTTTGACGAGGAATTTACCAAGATGTTCGATATCGTTATACAGCTCGGCGCGATACTTTCGGTTGTGATATATTTCTGGAAGCGGCTTTTTGTTTTTAAAAAGATTGACGGTTCATACTTTAAGAGTCAGACTGCCGATCTGTGGATGAAGGCAATTGTCGGAATAATTCCTGCAATGATTATTGGCGTGCTGTGCGGAGAAAAGATACAGGAATCATTGTTCGATCCGATTACAGTATCCTGCGCTCTTATAATCGGCGGTATTGCGCTGATCCTTCTGGAAAACCGCAGGAAGCAGGAAAAAATTTCAACGATTGCATCGCTTAGTTATAAGACGGTATTGCTGATCGGTTTGATACAATGTCTTGCCATGATTCCCGGTACATCCCGTTCGGCAGCTACTATAATAGGAGCAATGCTGCTCGGCTGCTCCAGGCTGGTCGCCGCGGAATATTCTTTCTTTCTGGCTATTCCCACTTTATTTGCAGCTTCAGTATACTCTCTGTTTAAAACCGGATTTTCAATGACAAGGGATGAAGAAATAATTCTTGCTGTAGGTTTTGTGGTTTCGTTTATAGTTGCTTTTGTTGTGATAGCTGGATTTATGAGATTTATCAGCAGGCATGATTTTAAACCGTTCGGATGGTACCGCATTATTCTAGGCGGAATTATTCTTGCGTATTTTATGATTGTATAGGCTCCATCCGTATTTAGATTTGACATTCACTCCCTGAATTTCTAAGTTTGTGTGTAACTTCCAATAGAAATTTTTATGAAATACTCGATAATTATTTTCGTACTGATTTCTTTTTTCAGTAAATGCGAACAGGACGATCGGTTCACAACTGCCGGAAATCGGATGGTGCAGGATCAGATTGTCGCGAGGGGAGTAACCGATTCCGCAACTCTTACCGCGATGCGAAAAGTCCCGCGACATTTATTCGTGCCTCCGGAACTTATCCGTTATGCTTATGATGATAATCCGCTTCCTATCGGCTCAGAGCAGACAATTTCACAGCCGTATATAGTGGCCTTTATGACGGAGTTGATAAAGCCGCAAAAAGGGCAGAAGGTTCTTGAAGTCGGTACCGGCTCCGGTTATCAGGCCGCGGTGTTGGCGGAAATAGTGGACAGTGTATATTCAATCGAGATTCTTCCCGAACTGGCCGAATCGGCTGAAAGGCGTTTAAAGCAGATGGGGTACCGGAATATTAATATCAGGTGCGGCGACGGTTATGCAGGCTGGCCGGAAGCAGCGCCGTTTGATGCAATTCTTGTTACTGCAGCAGCGGAAGAAATTCCTCAGCCGCTTATAGAACAGTTGAAAGACGGTGGTATTATGGTTATTCCGGTCGGTTCGATGATGTCTATACAGGCGTTAACAGTTATAAAAAAGGAGGGGGAAGAAATAAAAAAGGAAACTGTTTTACCGGTAAGATTTGTGCCGCTGATACGGTCCGAATAAATCAGAAAAAAAACCGTGTTTTCCTATCTTTTCCTTTTGTAATCCATAAAAGAAAATCCTGCTAAGCGCTGCTCCTGCACGAGCTGGAAATTACTTCGGAGCATTTCCTGGTAAGGCGGAAAATATGTATCGCCTTCCACTTCTTTCTCGATGAGAGTCAGCTGTAATTCATCTGCATATTTGAGCGCATCTGAAAATACCCGTCCGCCGCCGATCACATATACTTCCGGTTCATTTTTTAAAACTTCCAGTGCATATTCGAGCGATGGATAACTTTTTACGCCGTTGATGGCTCTTGAAGTAATTACGACTATTGTCCTGTTGGGCAGCGGATTTTCGAGCGAGTCGTATGTCTTGCGTCCCATTATAACAGTGTGTCCGGTTGTAATCCTTTTGAACCTCTGCAAGTCTTCGGGAATGTGCCAGGGAAGTTTTCCGTTTTTGCCGATTACACGGTTGCGGGCAATTGCTGCTATAATGATCACTTTCATAAACAGCCTCCTTTATTTTTCCATTGATTCGTAAATTTCCGGCGGTGTGTAATCGATATCAGTAAACGAGTCGAAAAGAATCTGGGTTGTCAGCGTAATTTGTGAAAACCGCGACTGGTCGAGATTATATGCCGCTTCAATTCTAAGTATTCCGGGTCCCTGCTGTTTTGTATTTTCAATTCTCAGGCCGAATCCAGCCGAAGAATGCATACGCTGTTCGTATATTGACTGTCCCTGTTTCCATGCTGTGCCTGAGTCAAAGAACACAACTCCGCCGAAGCGGAAGATCCACCATTCGATATCAAGGTTAAAGCGGTCTTCAATATTTACAACCATAGACCGCTGGCCGGTAAATTGATTAGCATGATAACCGCGGAGGCCTGTTGTGGAGCCGAGCAGTTCCTGCAAACTCTGCGGCCAGTTGGAGCCGATAACTCCATGGCTGTTAAAAAAAAATCTGTGCGCTCCAACCGGCGCCGAATATACACGTAAATTCCATTTGATTGTCGATACATCGCCGCCGTCCGGACGGAAATATTTTTCAGCGAATATGTCCGGACTAATATAAAAGGCATCAGGTACGTAAAACGAGGCAAGTGCCCGTATGCCGCCGTAGAAAGACGCGTACAAAGAACGGCTTCTATTCAGGTTATGCCCGCATATAAAAGAAAGGCCGTACCCGACGGGCACGTCTTCAATTCGTCCCAGGTTATCCAGAAAAAATTCTTTAATCCACGACCGGTTTTGCAAATGCACGGATGCCATCGCCATGTCGATATGATCTGTAATTTGCATGGAGCTGTCGGGACTGAGTGCTTTTTTATGAACGAAACTGATTCCCGGGCGCATTTTATTTTCTTTGCCGAATGATAATGCCGTCCAGCCGCTTATTGTGCGCAGGGGCATGTCCTCCGACGAGATTTCTTCTCCGTTTTCGTATATCCTGCGCCTTATGGTTCCATAATTAACCAGAAAATTACCGGCCCAGTTTGTTTTGTCGGAGAAAAAAAGGCGTTCCAGCGACATTGACCTCAAGCGCTGACTTTCAGAATTCTTCAGCTCCAGCTGAAGCGATAAATGGTCTTTAATAAAGTTACGGTGAGAATACCGTAGTTCGAATTCGTAAGGATCGGCGTATTCGCTGTTATGGCTGAAGTGTACGGAGAGTCCTTGTGCGTAGCCGAGAAAATTGCTTTCGTCAAGTCCGATGGAAAAAATCCGGTGGCCGCCGTCCTGTTTGAACGATGTAAACAGCGCAAGCGTCCATTTGTCGTGCGTTTCGACAACGGCATTCAGGTTTCCGTTATCTGCTGTGTCAAGGCGTATGCTCACATCGCCGATAATTCCCATTGCCCTTAGATTTCTTTCCGATTCTTCTACCAGCCGCATGTTTAACTGTTCACCGTTTTTAAATAGAATTTCATTGCGGATTATTGATTCTTTGGTTTTGATATGCAGGGAATTGACGAAACGGCCGATCCATGAAGTTCCCTCGGGATTTTTTTCGTCGAAAACGTTGCGCCGGTCGATTATGATTGTGTCTATCGGATTGTTTCCGGAATTCTGCGCATCTATAGTTTGGCAGAATGACTCATTGTACACAAATAGCCCCGTTGCCGCCAACCGGATTAAAACGGTGATTACGGTAAACGATCTGCTTTTGCCTGGCATGAGTTAAAGGGCATAATTCAGAATTTTTGATACAATTTTTGCTGCTGTTATATCTGCAAAGGGCAGTATTTTGATGGGTGCCAGTTCGACGACATCGAAGCCCACAATATGCCGTTTGCGGGAAACCCGGCGAATGCACTGCATTACTTCGTTCCAGAACAGCCCGTTCGGTTCAGGAGTGCCTGTTGCCGGCATTATGGACGGATCGAATACATCGACGTCGAACGAGATATATACATCATCGGTAAGATTGTCTATGATGAAGTCGTCCCAGTATTTCAAGATTTTTGTATAACTGCCCTGGCGTATTTCGTGTGCGTAATACGTGTGTATGCCATGGTCGCGTATGAATTCCGCTTCTTCTCTGCATTGTGCGCGGATTCCCGCCTGCACAAGCCGGGTAGGATCAAGGAATTCGCAGACGCGCGCCATTACCGATGCATGGCTGTATTTATTGCCGTTGTATTCAGGTCTTAGATCTGAGTGTGCATCGAAATGCAGAACGGAAAGATCCGGATAATGCTTCGCATGTGCTGCAATTACAGCGGACGAGATTGTATGTTCACCGCCGAGTGCGACTACAAATTTTTGTTTTTCAACCAGCGGAAAAACCGTATCGTATATATACTGCATTGCCGCTTCGTTTTTTTTCTTTTCGAACGAGAGCGGAGGCAGTGTTGCTATCCCGTATTCTTTATAAATTTCACGCTTGGTTTCTTCGTCAAAGAATTCAACATATTGCGAAGCTTTTAAGATTGCATCCGGGCCGTTTTTAGTCCCTCCGCCGTAACTTACCGTATGTTCATACGGCACCGGTAATACAACTACCTTTGAATTCTCAAACGTGGAATACTGCTTTTCTAAACCGAGAAAATTCTGCTTGATATCGAGCACTTTTACCATGATTTATTCTCCAGAAATATGTTCAAATATATCCTTAACCTTATGGAAAAGCAAGCATTTGAAGAAAAGAGGAAGGAAAAAATATTAAAGCCGAAGTTAAATAATTATTATCGTTTTAAAATGCTTGATGTAACTGTGCAGTTTGCAAAAAATGTGTATTAAAAATACTTTTATTGTCACGAGTTTCTTCCGAAGGAATGTCTACGGAAAGCTTATGGATTAGAAAATGAAAAGTATTATCTGATTTTTATTCCATTTATAATAGTTTTTTGGGCTAAAGTCCGCTGTATTTTTTTTAAAATACTTGAGTTACGCTGTTTGTAAAAAAAATATCTTTATTGCCACGAGCTTAAGCTCGTGGATAAAAGATTTAAAACATATTAGCGGGTTTTAACCCCATTTCGACAGTTTTATTGGGCTAAAGCCCGGTCAATTTTGTTTATATGATTCCACGACCTAAAGGTCGTGGCAATCAATCTTATCTACGTAACGAGAGCTATCATTTCAATCCGTACTTTTTCAGATGGCGGTAAAGGAGGTACGCGGTTCCGCCTGCCTGAATCGATCCGAGTACTATTTGAAGAGTTTTGTAATCTTCCTGCCTGATAATTTCACGTTTCCAGATGGATGAAAGATCAAAATTCTGCTCCGGTTTTGTCTGTCCATACTGAAGCGAAAGCAAAGAGGGACTGTAGATTTCATTTGTGTCTCTTTCCGGAATAGTATGCATCGATAACGGGAGCGATAAGGAGAATGCAGAATTCAAATATTCGGGATCCAGAATTCTGGGATCTACTGCGGACGTATCCTGCAGTTTAACAGCCGGCAGTTCCTGTCCATTTGCACAAAACGTCAGTAATAATATGAATGTCAAAATCGCAGTTATTTTCATATTTTTATTGCTATGTTAAACCTGTTCGTTTTTTATCGGTGCAGGTATCTGCACTGTAACCGGATTTTGCAGCTGGGCGGCTTCTTTATGTTTTTCTGCCAGTTCGCGTGCAAGTTCCAGGTATGCCAATGTTCCTTTGGATGAAGCGTTAAAAAGGATCGCCGGTTTGCCGTAAAACGAGGATTCTGTAAGCTGTGTATTTTTCGGAATTATGGTTTTTAAAAGATATTTACGGAACCGGAGCTGCAATTCGCGGTCTGTTATTTCGGTGACCTTTGTGTGCGGCTCGTACATTGTTTGAAGAATCCCTTCAATCTCAAGATTTCTGTTTGCGACTTCCTGTATCCACTCGAAATATTTAAAAAGTTTTTCGATGCCTTCAAGTGAAAAATGCCCGGGTTTTATCGGTATCAGCACGGAATCCGAACAGGAAAGAGCGTTTGTAGTTAGTCCGCGCAGGATAGGAGGTGTATCGATAATTACGTAGTCGTATTGGGGAGTGATAGTGCGGAGTATATTTTTTAATAAAGTACGGTTTTCCGATAAACGGGTGATGCGTTCTTCCGCCTGCTGGGAGGTGATGTTGGTCGGTATGAAATCCAGGTAAGCAAGCTCCGTATGGTGAATCACCTGTGCCATGGAATGAATAAAACTGAATACTTCGTACAGTCCGCCTTTTGTTTTCTCCTGAGTGAATCCTAGCGACATGCCGCACGCTCCGAAAGGATCTGTATCGATGAGAAGCACCCGCTTTTCCAGGACAGCAAAGCTGGCGGCTAGATTAACCGCAGTTGTCGTTTTCCCCACGCCGCCCTTTGGAATTGCTATGGTGATAATTTTTGCCATGTTGCTTGATAAATACCGTTTCTACTTAACACTGACGGATAAAGATGTCAGAATGTTTCCGTTTGCATGTATAAGACTCCCTTCCAGTTTATCTCCATGGTCGATACGTGATACCCCTTCGGGAGTGCCGGTAAAAATGATATCTCCCCGTTCGAGCGTCATGAACTGAGAGACGTACGATATGATTACATCCACGGGGAATACCAGTTTATTAGTGCCGGAAGACTGTCTGGTTTTACCGTTGATTTTCAATTCGATGCCGAGAGATGACGGATCGCCGGTTAAAGAGGGTTCGAGAAATTCGGACAGCGGTGCCGCGGTATCGAATCCTTTGGCGAGCGACCAGGGGAGTCCTTTCTGCTTCGCTTCGAATTGAACATCGCGCAGTGTTATATCGAGTCCGATGCCGTATCCTGCAACATGCTGCAATGCAGATTCGCGTGAAATATTCTTTCCGCCTTTTCCGATGAGTACGGTTAATTCAACTTCGTGATGGACATCGTTTGAAATTGCAGGCATAACAATCTGTTCGCCGTTATAGATTACAGCGCTTGCGGGTTTAAGAAATATGACCGGTGATTTCGGCACTTCGAATTTAAGTTCTTTTGCATGCTCGGCATAGTTCTGCCCGAGACAGATGATTTTTTGAATTGGAACGGGCCCGGCTAAGCCGCGTATTGTTGCTGATTTCATATTACTATAATAAATAAGTGAAGCTTAATATAATGAAGGTAAGCAAGAATGGCAAACTTATACCGATATACAAAAGGGAATAAACGATAGATTAGTCGAATTCCTACTGTAATTTAGGGCTGTCTTAAAAGTTATAGGCGCGGATTTTATGTCCGCGTGTCGAGGGAAAAATTTATTGGTAGCCGCAAAATTTAGGTTGCGCAGTCAAGGATACAAAATGGTAACATGATGCGAAAGCTAAAGCTTTCGGCTACCAGCGTGTGGTCAAGTCCATTGGTAGCCGCAACCTTCAGGTTGCGCAGTCATGACACGAAAGCTAACTTGTCCACTGGTTGTTTAATTTACTTCATCAAAACCATCTTCTTTGTATCAACAAATCCATTTTCGCATTTGAGCTGATAAAAATATACACCGCTGCTCATTTGCAGGCCTGCGGAATTCCTTCCGTCCCATTCTACCGTATAATAGCCGGCGTCTTTTACTTCGTTAACCAGCGTAACGATTTCTCTCCCCAGTACATCATATATTCTTAATCCAACTTCACTTCTCTCTTTTAAATTATAGCTTATCACTGTTTTTGGATTGAATGGATTCGGATAGTTTTGATGCAATACATATGAAACCGGCATCTGCAGAACATCCGGATTATCTACAGATGTCGGTACGCTGACATAAGCACGGATAAGATATGTAT
Organism: Bacteroidota bacterium; assembly: GCA_016928255.1. Taxonomy (GTDB): domain Bacteria; phylum Bacteroidota; class Ignavibacteria; order UBA10030; family UBA10030; genus Fen-1298. The sequence goes on along the minus strand of JAFGLB010000217.1, from coordinate 15,378 downwards.
AAACTGAGTCGCCAGAATAATTGCTGGGCTGATAATACCATTCTCCATCTTCTGCAATATATGTAAAACTTGTGAGTTCACTTGGCAGGGGAGACTCCGTGACCATCACACGCGGTTGTGTTAAGTCGTTGCCTTGATTGACAAAAGCAACTGCAAATGCTTTACTTGCATCAATACTGCTCGATGTCAAATTGATTGTAGCCCAGTTGGGCCAGGGAATCGGATAAGGAGGTTCGGGGACATAATTAATTGGTAATGTTGCAGTTATTGAAGCCAGTTTATTTCCAATAGGAGTTGGCCGTAGATCGCCTGTATATTCCCAGATACCTCCACTCATGCTTCCTGCTCTTCTAAGTGCTACACGAATTGAATCAATCTTTCCGCCTGCAACTCCATTGAACCATACACACACGGTATCTCCGACACCCTGTAAATATCCGGTCGGTTCGGTCAGGTCGTATTTTAATTCCACAGATCCACTTCCGCCGCTGCCTGTTGCTGAATACGTAAAATATGTCTTTGAATCTGTTAAATTTGTAACAGCCAGCACCAGGTTTGAATAATTAGTGCCGAAATCACTTAATGTATATGTCGCACCTAATGTGATGTTATCTAACTTTATTCCGGCAGTACCTGTTGCAATTGCTTTTACTTCGATGTTGCCTGTGTAACCGGTTGTGTAATTGATATCTATGGATATTGATTGTCCCGATACAAATTCAATATATCTCGTACCGTAAGGCATGACAAAGTCCTCAGTACTTGGTACAATAGGAATAATATGTGTTACTGCAGACGGTTTTATTGAGATCGGAATGGTAAATCCATACCTGGGATCGTATGCGGTATTATTTATCTGTGCTGCAAGTGCGAAGTCCTTTAATACATCTGTAAATCTAAGGTCGGATCCTGCGGAATCGAAGGCACTAGTGTAACATTCAGGCCCGTCGTACTGATTTTTAACTATATATTTAGCAACACCGGTCTCGAACTGCTCGATCAGATACCAAGAAAATGTTGCGGCGCGGGAGTAATCCTCGAATATATCGCCTGTTTCGCCCCAGCTAAAAAAATCCACGTTTGTATTTGAATAGTATTCAGCCGGACCGTCAAGTGCATATCCGCACAGCTTGCTGGCTATCTCTGACATTCCTTCATTTATAAAAGTCTCTTTACCGATATCGTCATAATTGAAAAAAATCATATGTTGAAATTCATGTGCGGTTGTTGAAGAAGCGGCAGTAACTCCGCCAGATGTTCTCAGGTCTGCAGGATTCGCGTCAATATAATAAATCTCGGCATGGTTGGAATGCCGGTCTGACCCTAATTCATGCTGTACTTCTTGCTCAGTAAATTCGTTTATGGAATAGAAGTATCCGGCAACATAACCGCCGCTTGTATATCCGTCTTTTATATCAAGTATTAATATGATAATTTTCGGATCGTCATCCACATCAGGCGGATTGCCGAAGTACTCTACATCGAGCTGGTAAATTCCTTTTGATGCGTTAGCAGGAGTTCTTTCTTCCCACGCGGCTATCATTGTGTCTACAGCTGCCTGATTCACCCTGCTGGTCCATAACTGATCTTCGACAAAAATATAACAGTTATTGCCTACAGCCCGGCAGGTTGATGGGACCTTGTATTCTATAAGAGCATTCGGATCGGTCATGTTTGTTGCCCACCATTCATACGCTTGGCCGACTGAAAAATTCCATGGAGGTTTATTCATTTTCCTGAGGGCAAGTTCACTTGTATTTGATTTCTTATTAGCCCTGAGTTTGGCAAGATCTTCTTTCCAGAATTTATTTAGAATATGTGAACCGGGTATGGGGTACATTTTTGAATCTGTATCAGTTTTTTGGGATTGATAGTTCTTAATTAATCCTGATTTTTGCTGTGCTGTGCAGGTATATATTACCAATAGGGCGATTTGAAGCGTAAATAATATTTTTTTCATTAGAAGGTTTTCCCTGCCGTATTATTCTGTGGTATAAAACTTTTTTACATTGATATTTATTTTTTTCAGTCCTTGTTTTTTTGTGCCGATCAAATTCACACACCTGCCCTGCAATTTCCAGAGCTGAGCTTTTATGGAGGAATCGGCTTCAACAATATAACTCGCATCACCGGAAACACGAATAGCGAGTTGTGTAAATGGTTCATTCCCGGTTACGTAAATAATTCCGGAAAGCGTATCTGCACCGGCTGGAACAGTCTTTAGAAGAACTTTTGAAGACAGGGTATCTTTATCATCATGCATCTTATTAGCTTCCGGCATTGTTTCTGCTTTTTCCATCTGTTCACTGCAGGTTTCTTTATTTCCCGAACTGCATGAAAATCCATGCAAGCTTAGTAATAAAGCCGTAAATAAACCGAAAAAGACTTTCATTGAACAAATCTTTCCATATATATATTAGATGTTTCCAAGTCTAAAAAGATTTTTCCGATAAAACCAGCATAACTTATTGGTTTTATATTGCTTATAGAGTGTTGTAAGTATTATCGGATTTTAACCTCGTTTTCGGCATTTTTTTTGGGCTAAAGCCCGTTTCATTTTATTTATTCAATTCCACGACCTAAAGGTCGTGGCAATTTATCTAAAGGTTATGACAATTTATCTTCTCTATGTAACATCGTATTTAGTACTAATATATCAATTAGGCCGTTTATCTGTTGTGATATTCCTTAACATGCGAATTTTCATCGAAAATGACTGCAGTGCCCGAAGAGTACTTTTTGCTTCTTTCTAATCTTGTTCAAAGTTAAAAAAACCGCTATCTTGTTTCATCTCATAACCTTAATCACGGAAATCAAATGACCACATACAAAGACTCAGGAGTTGATATTAAAGCAGGCGAGAATCTCGTCGATCGAATTAAAAAACCCGTTCGTTCAACTTTTAACCGTAATGTTTTGGCCGATATCGGTTTGTTCGGCGCATTTTATCGTGCCAATTTTAAAGGAATAAAAAAACCCGTACTTGTTTCGAGTGTCGACGGCGTGGGCACGAAGCTGAAAATCGCGGTCGCAATGAACCGGCATAACACGGTAGGGCAGGACCTGGTAAATCATTGCGTAAACGATATACTTGCCTGCGGTGCGAAGCCGCTGTTCTTTCTTGATTACTATGCAGCAGGCAAGCTTTCGCCCGATGTGGCAGAGCAGGTTATTCTCGGATTTGTAAAAGCATGCAAAGAAAACGGGTGCGCGCTTATCGGGGGTGAAACAGCCGAGATGCCCGGAATGTATGAAGCAGATGATTATGATGTAGCCGGAACCATTGTCGGAATCGTTGATGAAGATAAAGTGCTGAACGGCAGGAAGGTGGCAAAAGGTGATGTGCTTATCGGATTGCCGTCGACGGGACTTCATACCAACGGCTACTCGCTGGCAAGAAAAGTACTGCAGAGCAAATACTCGTATAATACATATGTTGATGAACTGAATAAAACAGTCGGTGATGCTTTGCTTGCCGTTCATAGGTCGTACATGCCGTCAGTCTATCCATTACTTCAAAAATCTACTGGCCGAAGTATTCATGGAATTTCGCATATAACCGGCGGCGGAATCGAAGGCAACACAGGGCGTGTCGTGCCTAAGAAGCTGGCGCTCAGTGTGGACTGGTATTCATGGGAGCGTCCGGTTATCTTCGATATTATTCAGCGTACAGGCAAAGTGCCGGAAGAAGATATGCGCCGGACATTCAATTTGGGCGTCGGATTGGTTATAATAGCCGGCCGCAAGGATGCCGATAAAATAATCGATGCTTTAAAGAAGAAAAACGAAAAACCATTTGTTATGGGCGAGATTGTGTACGGCAAATGTTAATAACTCAAGGATAAAGCTTATGAACTCCGGTCTCTCAGAGAGCTTTTCTGTAATTCAGGTGATTCAATTAATTCTTGCACCCGGCGTTATGATCAGTGCATGCGGACTTCTACTGCTCGGGATCAGCAATAAATTTACAAGTGTTCTAAACCGCATCCGTGCATTGACTGAAGAAAAACGCAAGCTTATTATCAATGCATCTCAGCGCGAATTCAGTCCTATAGATAAACACCGGCTGGAAAGCGTCGGCCGCCAGGTGAAAGATCTTCTTGAACGCGCCCGGCTGATACGGAATGCCATATTCTGTTATCTTTTCGCAATAGGACTCTTTGTCGCAACATCACTGCTTATTGGAATGGATTATTTTTTTTCATTCTCACTGCTCCGGCAAATGATACTTTATGCATTTCTTGCCGGAATTATAATTGTGTTCGCGGGTGTCGTTTTTTGGGTGCTGGATACGTTAAAAGGATATAAAATTGTAAAGTTTGAAGTACAGGTTGATGAATAAAGGATTTTTGCCAATCCGGACTGAAAAATCAAACATGCATACAAAGAGTCCATTGAGAATCGCTTTCATTTCCACTCTCTTTACTCCTTTCATCCAAGACGACCTGAACACGCTCAAGAAATTCTACAGCACGAAAGAGCGGATCGGCTCCGGCTTGTCTCACATCATCAAAATTATTCTTGCTTGTTTCAGGACTGATATTGTTTTCTGCTGGTTTGCCTCGACATATTCGTCTGTTGCAGTGGTTTTAATGCGGTTATTGCACAGGCGCAGTATAATTGTAATCGGCGGGGTTGATGCGGCGAAAGAGAAAGAACTGAATTACGGCATATGGCTTGTTCCATGGAAAGCTTTTTTTGTAGGATATGCTTTAAGAAATGCGGATAAAATTTTGGCTGTCGATAAGAGTCTTGCCGATAAAGCCCGAACTCTTGCCGGATATGACGGCAGTAATATAGAGATAGTGCCGACGGGATATGATATTGATTTCTGGAAAATTGCAGAAAGGAATAATAGCAATGCAGGCGTCCTGACCGTAGCGAATGCAGATAACGAGCAAAGATTCCGCGTAAAAGGATTGGATATCCTATTTGAAGCTGCACGCATGATGCCGGAGGTCTCGTTCACAGTAATCGGCTTGTCCGAAAAGATCGCCGCAATATTCAATTCTCCCCCGAATATAAAAGTTCTTCCTCCCGTGGAAAGAAAGCAGTTGTTGACTTATTATCAGAATGCAAAAGTATACTGCCAGCCGTCGAGGCATGAGGGAATGCCGAATGCTTTATGCGAAGCGATGCTCTGCGGCTGTATCCCGGTTGCCACGGATGCAGGAGCGACAAAAAATATTATCGGGGATGTCGGATTTTGCATACATCCCGAGGCAAACGCTGCTGCCTTGGCATTGGCGGATGCCCTGCTGCTGCCGGAAGCAACACATCTTTCGGCCCGGGAGAAAATCGCGTCAAGATTTAATAAAGAGGCCCGCGAAATAAAGCTCACTCAAATAATAGAACTCCTGAAAAAATGAAACGTCTTTCACAAAACCTGCTTTCACTTCTTACCGCTGATATAGGGCGGCGGCTGTTTGGATTCGTTGCGGTTGCATATTTAGCCCGTGTGCTGGGCAGGGGTGATTTCGGCAGTATCAATCTGGCTTTTGCAGTGCTTGCATACGGTATGGTCCTGAGCGCAGCAGGTTTTCCGACAATCGGGACTAAAAAAGTTGCACAGGGCGCGCCGTCCGAAATAGTAGGAGAAGTGATAGGCAGCCGGCTGGTCTCAACAATTTTGGTTGTGTCCATTATTATTGCCGTTGTTATGATCGGTGTTCAGGATAATATAATTACCTGGCTGATAGTTCTTTTCTTAGCTGCACTTATTCCGCAGATCTTTTTTGTCGACTGGTTTTTTCAGGGAAAAGAGACAATGGGGATTGTCAGTGCGGGAAGATTACTGCAGGCATTCGTATATCTCGCAGTAGTTCTTGTGTTTGTAAAGACTCCGGCAGATATATTTTGGGTCGCTGTCGGAAGCATATCGGGCGAGATTGCCGCATCTGTATTTCTTTACTCGGGTTTTCGGCGAAGATATCCTGATGTAAAGATCCGCCTCTCGCCGTCATTTCAGCTGTTCAAACAGTCTGCGCCGCTCGCGATCGGTATAGTACTGACGACCCTCATGGTCAATTATCCGATTTTGGTATTGGGAATATTAAAAACATCTTCGGATGTCGGTATTTACAGCGCTTCGAGCAAGCTGGTGTATACACTTATGATGGGCGACAGGATACTGATTCTTCTTCTTCTTCCCGCTTCAGCGCGGAAATTTTACGAATCGTCCGATAAATTTCGGGAACTCCTTAAGGATACACTGCGATGGATCATAGTAATCGGCCTGCCGGTTGCTGCGGGAGGTATGATTGTTGCAGGCGATATGATCAATATTATTTTCGGCGTCGACTATGATTTATCGATTCCTGTGCTTCAGGTATTTATTTGGTATTTTTTCCTAACAATGATACATACGGTTTTTACTTCGGGAGTAATCGGTGCCGGCGGCGAGAAATCCTACGGTAAAGTAATGATAGCCACGGCGGCCGCATATTTCATTGCTGTCACAGCCGGCGCGTATTTTTTCGGCCCGATAGGAGCGGCATTCGGCGTTGTGGCAGCCGAAGGCTTCAGCGTCATTTTTTTGAACCGAGTGATGCACTCTCTGGCGCCTTTACAGCGGCCTGAAAAAATATTGCGTGTTATTATCTCGGCCTTATTGATGGCTATAGTTGTTTCATATATATTGCAGTACGGTTTTGTATGGGCTGTACTCGGAGGGGCGTTAAGTTACAGCTTTTTCATAATTCTCCTGCGGGCAGTTACGCCGGATGACGTAAAAAAACTTTTTGAGAGATTCTGATGCATCTTAAAATCGGGATAATGGGCCGGCAGGACGGATGGAAGCTTCTGCTTCAGCAAATCGGTATTCCCGGCGTCGCAGTTACAAACACGCTGCTTCCGGAAGAGTTCAGTGCGGTTGCAGCCAGCGACGATATAAACGACCGCGAATCTGAAATGCTGCGCCAGTATCTTGCGCTGGGCGGAGCCCTGCTTTGCTCTACAAAAGTACATGCAAGGATAAGACAAAAAACCGTCCAGTCGGTAAATGTCGATTACTTTTATCCGCCGGAATCTTCCATATTTCGATCGGTCGGTATTATAGATATTCATGCAAAATGCAAGCTTGCATGGAATGCAAATGATTTAAAAACGAACAGGGGAAATCTGGGCGCTTATATCGGCAGTAATTCGAAAGATATTGTTATTGCGCTTCCGTTTAATCCGGCTTCGCTGGTATTTGACCGCCGGTCCGCGGTTAAATCCTTTTATTCGCCTGAACACAGGATGCCTTTTGAGACAGTCTCGCTGGTATCGAAAGGAAAAATACGCAGGCTTGTTTCAATTTGCCTGGAGTTCCTTCATCATAAACGCGGACTGCCGTACGTGCACCTGTGGCACATCCCGGGCGGGGCAAAATCGGTTTTCTGTTTTCGTATTGATACGGATTACGGCACAGACCGGCAGATAGAAGAATTGTCGTCTGTAGTTCACAGGAATGGAATACCTGCAGCCTGGTTTATCGATGTTAAAAGCCAGGAAAATTCGCTGAAACTTTTCAAGGATATGCATAAACAGGAGCTTGGTATTCACTGCTACGAGCACCAGGTGTTTCCGGATTATGAAAGAAATATTCAAAATATAAAAAAAGCGCAGTCTATTCTTCACAGCACAAAAAAAGACGCTAAAGGATTTGCAGCACCTTACGGCTTTTGGAATGAAGGTCTCGGCCGGGCAATTGCTGAGTGTGGTTTTGAATATTCATCTGAGTTTTCGTATGATTATGACAATGTTCCTGTCGTATCCAGGCTGGGAAATACTGAAGGAACGCTTCAAATACCCGTTCATCCGATTTGCATCGGCAGTCTTAAACGGCACAGTTATTCAGATGCAGGCATGATAGGATATTTTGATGAAGTAATCAGGCAAAAGCTGGCAGTAAGGGAACCGATTATTTTATACCATCATCCGAGAGACGGCTGCCATGAGGTGCTGGATTGGATTTTTAACAAGATACAGCAGAAACGCGTTCCGGTAAAAACGATGAGTGAATTTGCGCGCTGGTGGAAGATGCGTACGGCATCGATTCCTGAATTCAGGTATTCGAGGGGAAATGTTTATGCGCGCGGAATTTTAAGGGACAAGTCGTTGTATGTTCATATTACAAAACCGGACATGACAGAAACGATTATGCCTGTATCAAAACAAATCATTATGAAATCGGTCCACTGGAGCCGTATACCCGAGCTATGGAATGTACCTGATGATTTTCTACGCGAACGGCATTTGAATTACAGAATTTATCTTATTCGTAGTCTTGATGCCTTTGCAGATTATTTTAGAAGGAAAAAACAATAGAGGAATATATGCGGGTTCTATTCGCATCAAACCAGGCGGCAGCAGTTATGCGCGGAGGCGTTCTTACGCAGGCGCTCCAGACGAAGCAAGCGCTGGAAAAATTGGGCGTGGAAGTCGTCCTGTACGACGCATGGCATGAATTTCAGCCGGATGATTTCGACCTGGTGCATATTTTTACTGCGAACATGGCGACTTACCATCTGGCACGTGCATTTAAATCTCACAGCATGCCGATTGTGATATCACCGGTCTTTTTTACGCGCCGTTCACCGGGTGTCGCCAAAAGCGTCGTGTCGGCAGATAAATTTACAAGCCGGTTTATGCGCGGCTTCTGGACGGATTACGGTATAATAGAGGAAATGTGCCATTGGGCGGAAGCTCTCCTGCCTAATACAACCGATGAGGCAAAACTATTCGAAGAAGCGTTCAGGATCCCTGCGACAAAAATTACTGTCGTTCCAAACGGTGTGGAAGAGCGTTTTGCGCATGCAAAGCCGGACCTTTTTGAAAAAGAGTACGGAATTAAGAATTTTATTCTGAATGTAGGCCACGTAGGCCCGGGCCGGAAAAATGTAATGCGGCTGATCGAAGCGCTTGAACAAATAGATCATGACGCGGCAATTATTGGCCGTATAGAAAATACGCCTGAAGGAAGAGCATGCCTGGAACGCGCCAGGCAGAACCGGCGCCTGCTGGTTGTGGACACTCTTTCGCATGATTCTATGCTCCTTGCTTCGGCTTACAGCGCTTGCGATGTTTTTGTACTGCCTTCGCAGTTTGAGACTCCGGGTATTTCAGCGCTGGAAGCCGCACTTGCCGGCGCTAAAATTGTAATCACGCCTTTCGGGGGAACAAAGGATTATTTCGAGGATAATGCAGTTTATGTCGATCCGACTTCAGTAACCGGTATCGCCGAAGGAATCAAAACCGCACTCGCGAAAGGAAAAGACAGCATACTCCGCGACCATATTAAAAGTGAATTTATTTGGGATAAAGTCGGCGAAAAAACCAAACAAGTATATGAACGCGTATTGGCCAGAATTTGACCGGCTTTCTATCTGCTGACTTTTTTTTGTATATTGCAGTGCTTGTAATTTATGAAAGGATGAGGTTTTCGTGGCGAAACTGCTGAACATTTTTTTTGTAGGCGATATTAACGGAAAACCGGGAATGACCCTTGTCTCATCATTGCTGAAACAATATTTTCAGAAGTATGAAATCGATTTCTGTGTCGTCAACGGCGAGAATGCAACCGACGGAAAAGGAATCGACGAGGCAGATGCAAAAACTCTCTTCGGCCTGGGTGTTCATGTGATTACAACAGGAAATCATTTGTGGGACAGGTGGCAGGCCAAGGCGCTGATCTCGAAAGAAAAAAATATTCTTCGGCCGCTGAACTATCCGAAAGATAATCCCGGTAACGGTTATGTTGTATATGATTTGATGGAAAAAGGACGGATCGGTGTTATTAATCTGCAGGGGCGCACTTACATGCAGACAATCGACGACCCGTTTAAAGCGGCAGACTGGGCATTAAGCAGGATTACAAACGATACTAAAACGGTCCTTATCGATATACACGCCGAAGCAACGGCGGAAAAAATGGCTCTGGCATGGCATCTCGACGGCCGTGCAAGCGCGGTCATAGGAACGCATACGCACATACCTACTTCGGATGCCCGGATTCTCCCCAAGGGAACTGCTTATATTACTGACGTCGGGATGAGCGGGCCGTACGATTCTGTAATCGGTATGAAAAAAGAAATAGCCATACGCCGGTTCATATTTCAGACGCCTTATAAATTCGAATTGGCTGAACACGATGTGCGCATGTGTGCAGTCCATATTCAGGTGGATGCCGAAACAGGGAAAGCGGTAAAAATTGAACAGGTTGTTTTTCCTGCCTTCCAGTGAGTATTTGCCTGCAAGTGAAACCAGATCGATGAAACAGAAACAATGACAGAATATTTGCGAGCTCAATACAACCTTGACGATTCAGACTGTATTTCCGCTGCAGATGATTTGCCTTTCTGGTCCGCGCCGTTCGGGATAAAATTGCTGGACAAAGTGCGATATAAAAAAAATATTTGCGCACTGGATATCGGTTTCGGATCCGGATTCCCGCTCCTTGAAATTGCCATGCGCCTGGGTGCAACCTGTAAAGTATTCGGAATAGACCCGTCGATTCCCGCTGCAAAACGAACACGGCTGAAACTCAAATACGCCGATGTGAAAAATGTGGAACTGGTGGAAGGAGCCGCCGAGGCAATGCCGTTCGGCGATAATTATTTCGATTTGATCGTCTCCAATAACGGTTTGAACAATGTTCAGGATTTAGCGAAAGTGCTGGCAGAATGCAGCCGCATCTCCAGGATTTCCGCACAAATGGTTTTTACTTTTAATACGGACGCAACTTTTAAGATTTTTTACGATGTTTTTCGCGAAGTGCTCAGGGAAAGAGGTTTCAAAGAGTGCGAATTGAAAATTGATGCCCATATTCATTCCAAGCGCAGGCCTGTTCCGCAGGTTGAAAATTTGTTAAGCGCGAACGGATTTAAAATACGGTCGATCGATAAAGATGAATTTTCTTATCATTTCACGGACGGCACGTCCATGCTCAATCATTTTTTTATAAAGCTCGCATTTATGGAGTGCTGGAAAGAAATTGTACCCGGGGATATTCAGGCGGATGTTTTCAGAAGTATAGAGGATAGGTTGAACAGTATGGCGGAAAAAGAAATGGGGTTTGAAATGCGGGTGCCGTTTGTTACTATCGATTGTGAAAATGCAAAGAAGCCGGTGCAACCGGAAAAATTTAGCGGGCGTAAATTATTTAAAAAATATTGAATCATTTTGCTTTTTATTTAAGCGTGTGTATTTATTATTAGCGGAGAGAATATGACTGCCGAGATTATTGACGGAAAAAAAATTGCGGAGGAAATCAAGAACGAAGTTAAAAGGGATGTAGAGCGGATGCGTGCATCCAAAGGGATCGTGCCCGGACTTGCAGTCATACTCGTAGGCGATAATCCCGCTTCTCAATCATACGTCCGCTCAAAAGGAAAAGCCTGCGAAGAAGCGGGTATGTATTCGGTTACGGAGCGTCTGCCGGTAGATACGCCGGAATATGTACTGCTGGAAAAGATAGCCCGGTTTAATACAGATCCGAAAATTCATGGACTTCTTGTCCAGCTTCCCCTGCCGAAGCACATCAGCGAAGACGAGGTAATCCGTGCAATTGACCCGCGTAAGGATGTGGACGGATTTCACCCGGTAAACATCGGAAAACTCGTTATTGGCCAGGATACTTTCAAGTCTGCCACACCTGCAGGGATACAGGAATTGCTGATAAGAAGCGGCAACGATCCGGCGGGAAAACATGTTGTTATCGTGGGCCGCAGCAATATCGTAGGCAAACCGGTAGCGAATATGCTTCTTCAGAAACAAAAGGGCGCCAATGCTGTCGTTACAATTGCACACACGGGCGCTCCGGATCTTAGACCTTATATAAAATCTGCGGATATTCTTATCGCGGCAATAGGCAAACCGGAATTTATTAAAGGTGAAATGCTGAAAGAAGGAGCAGTTGTTATAGATGTCGGGATTAATCGTGTGGAAGATTCTTCTCTGCCGAAAGGATACCGGATTGTAGGAGACGTGCATTTTGAGTCTGCTTCAAAAGTTGCTAAAGCGATTACGCCTGTACCCGGGGGCGTCGGCCTTATGACTATAGCAATGCTTCTCAAGAATACAATAAAAGCGGCAAACCAGTTATCATAATCGGATATGCGAAAAAAAAACTGCAGGGGATATGAATTGGACTTCAGAGAATGTCGAAAAGTTTGAATGGAAAAAAATATTTTCGTGAATCCGTAATATCGGCAGTTTTGGTCGTCCTATCCGTGATACTGGTGATTTTGTATATTTTCATGTTTTCCCGGATAAAGGAGCAAATGGGAGAAACCGGGGGAATCCTGATGCTGATTCCGGTTGTTTTGTCTGCATGGTCACTTGGTGCAAGAGGGGGGATGCTGGCAGGATTGGCTGTTGGTTTGGTGAATTTGTTCCTTCATGGATTCTCCCCGCAGAAAGATTACCTGGAATTCATTTTTATAATAACCAGCGGAATAATTGCCGTTACAATCGGATGGGTAACAGGCAGGTTCAGCGAGCTGCGTATCAGTTCGCTTTTATTCGGTATCAATCTGGATACTGATGCTGAAAGACACAAGGTCGCCGATATACTGCATAAAAGAACAAAAGAGATGGTGGCGCGGGAACGGAACCTCCTCCGTATGGTGATAGATAATTTACCCGACAAAATATATGTAAAAGATAATATCGGGCGGTACATAATTAATAATGCTTTTCATCTGGAGTCGCTGGGCCTATCCAGGCAGGATGAGACATCTGGCAAAACGGTATATGATTTTTTCCCTGAGAAATTTGCCAGGCAGTTTGCCGCCGACGAGCAAAAAATTATTCAAACCGGCGAACCGCTGATCGATCGCGAGGAAGAAGTGATTAATTCCAGAACCGGTAAAATCAACTGGCATCTTACTTCTAAACTTCCGATAAAGGATAATGACGGAAAGATAATAGGTATTGTCGGAATCAGCAGGGATATTACGGAGTCCAAACTTGCCGGGTTGAAGCGGAAAGAAGCGGAAGACGCGATGCGCCAGAGCGAAGAACGCTTCCGTGCCGTTGTTGAACAGTCCGCAGATGCAATTTTCATAACCGATCCGGATACTATGAATATTGTGGACTCAAACCACGCTTTCCAGGAAATGCTCGGGTATTCGCAGGAAGAATCGCGTTCTCTGCCGGTTGATAAATTTATAGTCACTTCTATCGAAGAAATTAAAAGAAATATCGGGGATATTATTTCATCGCATCAGCCTGTGTCAGGCGAATGGCAGTTGAAAAGAAAAGACGGTTCAGTTATAGATGTCGTCGTTTCCGCCAATTCGGTTACGTACGGGGGAAAACAATTGGTCTGCATGTTTGCCCGCGATGTAACAGAATGGAAATTGCTGCAGAATGAAAATTATAAATTACTAGCCAACCTGAGCGAGAGTGAACACAAGTTCAGGACTTTATTCGAGAATTTGACCGAAGGCGTTGCTCTCCACGAAATGATATACGATGAAAACGGAAAAGCTGTAGATTACCGCATTGTGGATATCAATCCAGCTTATGAAAAACATACGGGCCTCCTCCAGAAGAAATCAAAGGGACTGCTTGCCAGTGTCTTATACGGTACAGAAAAACCGCCGTACTTCGAACAGTTTGAAGAAGTTGTACGCACAGGCGAACCTAAAACATTCGAAACATATTTTCAGCCGCTTGAAAGGTACTTCCGGATAGGCGTCGTCTCGCCTAAACATGGCGCCTTTGCCACGGTTTTCGAGGATATCACAGAGCGGATTCAGAAGCAAAAGGAGCTGGAAGATAAGAACGCCGAGCTGGAACGTTTTACATATACAGTATCGCACGACCTGAAGAGTCCGCTTATTACAATAAAAGGATTTGCCGGTGCGCTGCTGCATGATGTTATGGCAGGCCGGCATCAAAGATTGGAGGACGACCTGCGCAGGATTGCCGATGCAGCCGATAAAATGAGCGGACTTTTAGGAAATCTTCTTGAACTATCCCGCATCGGACGGATTATTAATCCGATGTCCGATGTAAACCTGGCTGATTTAGCCCGCGAAGTTACAGCATTGCTTGCAGGAACTTTAGAAAATAAAGTGGAAGTGGATATAAAATCGGATTTACCCATGGTGTTCGGCGATCAGCGGCGCCTGGCACAGGTGCTCCAGAATTTAATCGAGAATGCCGTTAAGTTTATGGGAAATCAGCCCAATCCGAGAATTGTCATCGGAACACGGAAGGATAACGAAGAGCAGGTTGTATATGTGCAGGATAACGGGATCGGCATTGATCCTAATTATCACCAGACAGTATTTGGATTATTTAATAAACTTGATACCGGTACGCAGGGCACCGGTATCGGCCTGGCACTGGTCCGCCGGATAGTGGAAATTCACGGCGGGAGAGTCTGGGTTGAATCACAGGGCAGAGGTTTCGGTTCGACTTTCTGTTTTACGCTCTCATCAAATAACTCTAAAAGAAAGGAACTTCAAAAATGATTGGCAGGCCTATGACAATATTGCTGGTAGAAGATAATCCCGATCACGCTGAACTTGTAAAACGAAATCTGGAGGAATTTCAGGTTGCCAATCATATTTATCATGTGGAAGACGGCGAAGCAGCGCTGGATTTTGTTTACCGGCGCGGCGCGTATTCGGATCATAAAAAATTTCCGCGCCCGGATCTTGTACTGCTCGACCTGCGCCTGCCGCGCATCGACGGCTTGGAGGTATTAAAACAAATCAAGCGCGATCTTTCTCTCCAATCTATTCCGGTTGTGGTGTTGACGACGTCCGATGCGGAGAAGGATCTTGCCCGGGCATACGAGTATCATGCAAACAGTTATGTGACAAAACCTGTAAATTTTGATAATTTTTCACGTCTTTTACGTGATCTGGGATACTACTGGTTAGCATGGAATAAACGACCTTGGTAAAGGGAAGAAAGGATGGGGTAAATGTCTGGAAGCAATTCCGGCCGGCGTGTCTTGCTGATTGAAGACGAATCCGGCCATGCAGAATTGATTTGCCGTGCTTTTGCAGATTCATCAGAGCAATATACGGTGATCGTAACAAGGAATTTAAAAGAAGCGAAATCAGAGATTGATAATCATGCTCCCAATATAGCATTAGTAGATAATGGTTTGCCTGACGGCCAGGGTGTAGCCCTTGTACCGGTGTACAAGGATTATTTTCCTATCGTCATATTGACATCGCATGGCGGAGAAGAACTGGCTGTACAGGCGCTTAAATCGGGAGCGATGGATTATGTTGTAAAATCACCCGAGGCATTCGATTCAATGCCTCACGCGGTAGAGCGCACACTCCGTGAATGGCAGCTCATCCAGGAACGCAAGCAGGCTGAACTAGAAAAGGAAAAACTGATCAGCGAACTTCAGGATGCGCTGGCAAA
>JAFGLB010000216.1 GCA_016928255.1 Bacteroidota bacterium | reverse complement strand
GCTTGCTCCAACGCCGGAAGCGAGAAGTACGAAATAGTCTTAGCACCTATGCGAATTGTTTTTGTCGTTCGAAATGAATCGACGCTTTTCATTGAAAACCTTCCTTAACAAACTAAAAACCGAACGGTTATCCTAATATACAAAAAAAAATGTGTTCAAAACTTCTTTTTAAGCAAACTTATATCTCTTAATTAAATAGCTATGTAAACGGTAACGCATAAACCTGTTCAGTATCAAACTTTCTTTATTGAACGAATAAAGAGTTCTGCGTATATTGTTAATACAATATTAGGAAATTTCATAAAAAAATGCCAAAACGGACAGATATTCAATCAGTATTAATCATAGGCTCCGGCCCCATAGTAATAGGCCAGGCCTGCGAATTTGATTATTCCGGGACGCAAGCCTGCCGTGTCCTTCGCAAGGAAGGGTATCGTGTGATCCTCGTCAACAGCAATCCAGCAACTATTATGACGGATCCGGAGTTTGCCGATGCAACATACATCGAGCCCATCACGGCGGAGTTTTTAGAAAAGATCATTGAACGCGAACGCCCGGATGTTATACTACCAACTATGGGAGGCCAGACAGCTTTAAATACGGCTGTAACTCTGGCAGAGAACGGGGTACTTAAGAAGTATGGTGTTGAATTAATCGGCGCCAACCTCGGGGCAATAAAGATGGCAGAGGATCGTGAATTATTCCGTAAGGCCATGGATCGGGCCGGACTCCAGAGCGCACGCGGAGGATTTGTAAACTCGATAGATGAAGCTTTAAAAATTGCGGAGACTATCGGCTTCCCGATTATTATCCGCCCGTCTTTTACTCTGGGCGGAACTGGCGGCGGCACTGCATTTAATATGGAAGAGTTTCATTCAAAAGTGACTCATGGACTTAACTGCAGTCCCATTCACCAGGTACTCATCGAAGAGTCGGTTATCGGATGGAAGGAATATGAACTGGAAGTAATGCGCGACACGAAAGATAACGTTGTTATTATCTGCTCGATCGAAAATTTTGATCCGATGGGAGTGCATACCGGCGATTCTATTACAGTGGCGCCGGCACAGACACTTACTGATAAGGAATATCAGCAGCTGCGCGATGCTTCCATTCGTGTTATCAGGGAAATAGGCGTTGAGACAGGAGGGTCGAATATTCAATTTGGAGTGAATCCTAAAGACGGGCGTGTTCTGGTGATCGAGATGAATCCAAGAGTGTCCCGGTCATCGGCCCTGGCATCCAAAGCTACCGGATTCCCGATTGCAAAAATTGCCGCCATGCTGGCAGTCGGTTATACGCTGGACGAAATTCCCAATGACATTACCAAATTAACACCGGCCTCATTCGAGCCGGCCATAGATTATTGCGTGGTGAAAATACCGCGATGGGATTTCGAAAAGTTCAAGGGCGTAGATGATACACTGGGCGTGCAAATGAAATCGGTAGGCGAAGCGATGTCTATCGGCAGAACGTTTAAAGAAGCCCTGCAAAAAGCGCTTCGTTCGCTTGAACAGGGACGGTCCGGACTCGGTGCCGATGGAAAAGATATCATAGATGTGAAAAAATTATCTGATGCCGAAAAGGATGAATGGAAGCGTAAAATTATGGAGCGGATTCAAATACCGCGGCCTAATAATATTTTTTATATCAGATACGGACTTCAACTCGGATTAACGATTGAACAGCTTTTTCAGATAACAGGGATAGATCCATGGTTTCTTTTTAACATCAGGCAAATTGTCGAAATGGAAGATAAACTGAAGTCCGAACAATTTGAAAAAGTATCTCCGGAACTGCTGAGGAAGGCAAAGGAATACGGCTTCTCTGACCATCAATTGGCGGAGATATGGAAGACAAAGGAGCCTTCAGTCCGTGCCAGGCGGAAAAAGATGAACATCATTCCGGTTTATAAGACGGTAGACACTTGTGCCGCAGAGTTTGCCGCATCAACGCCTTATCACTATTCGACATATGAACGTGAAAACGAATCGGTGAAAAGCGGCAATAAGAAAATAATTATTTTGGGCGGCGGGCCCAACCGTATCGGACAGGGAATTGAATTTGATTACTGCTGTGTGCATGGCGTTATGGCCTTGCGAGAAGAGGGTTATGAAGTAATAATGGTCAACTGTAATCCTGAAACCGTTTCTACTGATTACGATACTACAGACAAGCTTTATTTCGAGCCGTTGACACTTGAAGATGTTTTGAATATTTGCGATCACGAAGAACCTTACGGTGTAATTGTAAGTTTCGGCGGGCAGACGCCGCTGAAGAGTGCAAAAGCACTTGAAGAAAACGGGATCCGCATTCTTGGCACATCGCCTGAAGGGATCGATCTGGCGGAAGACCGTGAACGATTCGGCGAATTGCTCAGGAAATTCAATATTGTTCATCCGGAATATGGAACGGCGTATACCGTAGATAACGCGGTGCTCGTTGCAGAGAAAATAGGGTATCCTGTTCTTGTACGCCCCTCATATGTGCTCGGAGGACGTGCGATGGAAGTTTGTTATTCTGCCGATTCACTGCGCAGTTATATGAAAAAAGCGGTCGATGTTTCGCCGGATCACCCGGTTCTGATCGATTGTTTTCTTGAAGATGCTTTTGAGTATGATGTGGATTGTGTATGCGACGGCAAGGATGTGATGATAGGGGGAGTGATGCAGCATATAGAGGAGGCAGGAATCCATTCCGGAGACAGTGCCTGTGTGATTCCACCTTACATGATATCCGGCAAAACTCTTGACGAAATCATGGAAATCACGGTTAAGCTTGCAAAAGCGCTAGAGGTTGTCGGTTTAATGAATGTTCAATTTGCTACCAAGGATAACATAGTATACGTGCTGGAAGTCAATCCCCGTGCGTCACGAACAGTGCCTTTTGTGAGCAAGGCGACAGGCGTTCCGCTGGCAAAGATTGCAGCGAAGGTCATGGCGGGTAAAACTATCGAAGAATTAGGGTGCAAAGATTTTGATTTTCGTAAGTTGAAACATATTTCGGTCAAGGAAGCTGTCTTTCCGTTTTCAAAATTTCCACGGACACCTGTATTTCTGGGTCCCGAAATGCGGTCAACCGGCGAAGTCATGGGAATATCGGATAATTTTGGTGCGTCCGTGGCGAAATCGCAGATAGCGGCGAACAATTCTCTGCCGCTGAGCGGGACGGTATTTTTAAGCGTGAACAATAATGATAAGAATGAAGTATCTCTCAATATTGCCCGTGACCTGCAGGCGCTTGGATTTTCTTTGACTGCTACTTCGGGTACAGCCGATTTCTTAAATTCTCATTCGATCCGCTGCGAAAAGGTTTTTAAAGTAAACGAAGGCCGGCCGAATTCAGTTGATTTAATAAAGAACGGCAAGATTCAATTTGTGATAAACACTCCTCTTGGTGCTGTTTCCCGTTATGACGAATACTCGATTGGATGGGCAGCATTGGAAAACAAAGTGGCATTTGTTACTACTCTATCAGCCGCAGCAACAGCAATAAAGGCAATTCAAAAAATTAAAGAGGGGGGCGTGTCTGTCAAAAGCATTCAGGAATATTTAAAACAAGATTAGAACCTGAATCCATTAAAGCGATAAAAAAAGCCGCAATTAGCGGCTTTTTTATATTTTGATTCAATCTTGACTATAGTGCTTGTTTTATTTTGCATATTTGCATATATAGGCATTGATTAAATATTTCGAAAGGTGTTTATACCGACTCCTGTGCCGGACGTTGCCTAAAAAAAATCACATCAAACGGTGAGAATATGTGTCGTTTAAAAACTTGTTCAGTTATATCGGCCTTATTATTCTTTTTTCTGGTATTGTGGGGACAAATACTTTGCCAGTCAACCGGGAACAGCCCTGGAATTGATAAATCTGAACTGCTGAGGCTGTTTCAGGGCAAATTATTTGAATCTCTTGATTCCAAATTAGCAGGATTACAAAAAGCATTTGAAAATGATTATCAGGCTGAAAATCAGGTTTTTGATGCGTTTGAAACATTCAAAAAAGCTGATCCTGCCTTTGACGGCCTGTTTAAAAATTGGATTGAACAACTGCCGGATTCATACGCACCATATACTGCACGCGCTCAATACTATTTCGCCTGCGCATTAAAGGCCAGGGGGAATAAACATACTGTTGACAAATATTCTACCGAATATAAAGAGATGGAACGTTTTTTTTCACTTGCACTTGAAGATATTGATCGTGCGTTAAGTATTAATGTCCTGCTCGATGTATGTTATGCTGTAAAAATTGATATCGGCTCGGCATTGCAGAACAGCGAATTGGCAACAACTGCATATAATGAGGCGTCGAAGTATCATCCGTACGGATTTCAAGTAAAATTAAGATATGTGCAGACGATGACGCCGCGAAAAGGCGGTTCGTATCAAAAGATGGACGAATTTATAAGGAGCTGTGAAAGCCTTGCGGTTAGCAATCCAAAAATAAAAGAGCTGAATGCCGCGATACCCGCGGATAAGGGAAGTGCTTTTTTATTTTTGGGGAAGAATGATCAGGCAGTAATTATGTATACCGAAGCATTGAAATTCTCCAATCATCATTCTTATTTTGCGGATCGCGGAAATGCTTATACACGGGCAAGAAAATTTAAACTTGCACTGGAAGATTATGATAAAGCACTGGAATTAAGCCCGAACAATGCCGATTACGCACAACTTAAGTTGGATGCTGCTATACTCCAGAATAGACCGGATCCGGCTGCAGGTATGAGCAGCCGCAGGCAGTCTGATGGATTCGACGATCTGAAAATCGCGTCGGAAAGTGAAATGAAAGATGCAAGTGCTCATTCACAAAAAGGAAGCCAATACCTGAGAAGCGGGCAATACGATAAAGCAATCCTTGAATATTCTGAAGCCATCCGGCTGAATCCAAACAACGATGTTTATTATTACAATAGGGCTCTATGTTATATGCGAACCGGCAATGAAGATGCAGCGATACAGGATTTTAACAGATCGATTGAGTTAGGCAATGATAATATCAGTGTATATATCAGAATCGCAACTATATATGCCAATCGCGGGATGTACGACGACGCCCTTAATGCTATCAACAAAGGTATTGCCGTTGAACCTGATAACGGAGAGGCATATTATTGCCGGGGCAAAGTATTTGAAAGAAGAGGAATGAACTTTGAAGCTCTTGAAGACATGAAGAAAGCATGTGCGCTGCAATACCAGAGAGCTTGCAGAGAATATAAAATGGACTAACAATACACCGATAAAAATACCCATGACTAATTAAAGGAGAATGGAGCATGCCATATACTTATGAGCAGTTGAGTAAATTGAATGTGACTGAACTTCGGAAAATTGCCGACGGTATTGAACACGAAGCTTTGCATGGACACAGCACTATGCATAAAGAAAAACTATTGCCGGCTCTATGTAAAGCGCTGAATATAGAAGGCCATGCACATCATACTGTGATCGGTATAAACAAGTCAGGCATGAAAGCTGAAATAAAAAAATGGAAGAGAGAAAGAGCGGCGGCAGTGGCAGGCAAAGATTACGTTAAGCTGGCTGAAATCAGACAGCATATTCATAACCTGAAAGGAAAACTGCGGAGATCAATAGTCTGATCCGCTGCCGGGCAGATTAACAGCCGTTTTTATATTCGGTTTTGCAGGAAAATAAATGTTCTGCGACAATCCTGTTTTTCTTTCCGAATCGGGATTTTTATTCCGGTTATTCTCAATTTTCATTTTTTTGTTTTGAAAAGAACGATAAACTTTGGGCGGCATAGACTAAACGATTACCTGATGTAATCGTAAACAGGCGTTATTTCAGCCTTTTTGGCACACGTTTGAATACGCGTAAAATAATACATAAAGTGATATACGTGACTTCATTTACTTCCGATTACCGCCTGATTGGACGAAGAGGCTTGTTAAATCCCCGCCAAACGTTTTAGATTGGTATAAATGAGTTATATTCCATATGAAATTTGTAATATCCGTCACATTATATGCGGAAATTGTTGCATAGTTCAAGTCTAATGATTATTTTTCTTCTGGTATACAGCATCAATCGATTGTTTTATCGATAAGAGCTGGATACAGCGCAATTTGCATTTTCGGAGACAGGAATGTGATTGCTGCGGTAATGAGTTTTATTAGAGAGAGGCAGTTTTTTGCAGGGCAGTTATTGAATATACTGTTAAACTTCAAACATGCGTCTCTCAATAGTATAACTTATTAACCGGTTTTTCCCGAGCGTTATATGTCATACAGCTTAGAAAGATTAAAATTTTGTATTACAGGAAAAACAAGTTCAAGTTAATTAGTAATTGACAGCAAGAAATTATTAATAATAAAATACTTCCAAACAATTAGGAGGATTATTATATGCCAGATTTGAACCTTATTGATGAAGGCGGTTTTGAAGAATCACCGGCGCCTGCTGCTCCTCCGGTAAAAAAGAAAGCTGCGAAAAGCAGCGGCGGCGGAGGCGGAACAAAGTTTTTAATTATAATATTGATCCTTGCGATTCTCGGAGCAGCGGCATGGTTTTTAGATAAAAAAGGAATTGTAAAATTATGGAGCAAGAAGAAAGCTCCAATTGCACAATTTCAGGATGAACCGTTTGCGCAGGATCCGGCGGGACAATTCGGAGACGGTGAAATGCTGGCCGATCAGCAGCCTATTGATACATCTCTGAATCAATTTACCGATATAACTCCGGTTGAGCAAGAGGCAGCAGCAGTCAAGGAAGAAGTAAAGAAGGAAGCTGTAAAGAAAGAACCTGCGGCAGTAAAAGAGAAGACAGCAGTCACTGAGTCCGCTTCAAATCTTAACGAAATGAGCGGAGAATTTACTATTCAGGTTATTGCATATCGGGATAAAAGCAGGGCGGATGAGACTGCAAAAAATCTGGAATATGCAGGATATCCTTCGTTTGTCGAAAAAATTCCGATGTCCGGCGGAAATTTTTATACTGTACGCATCGGCAGATATCCGACTCGTGAAGCTGCACAGAAAGCAGTTAAGACTTTCGCAGCGCAGCTGCAGTCGCATTATGTGATCGACAAAGTTCGAAATAATTAAATATACCGCGGTTATCGAACGGTTGTTGATTGTTTATCTTGTATCGAATGTCAGTCTAATCTTACCCGGAGATACGGGATAAAAAAATGGAAAGTGCGGCTTGTGACCGGGAATTCGGAAGCCGTACTTGATTAAGGGAAGCATACACTACGCAGGATTTTAAGAATTCCTGATTGCATGTAAAGTGGGGCGGAGTATTCTTCATTCCAACCATTTTTTCAGGTTTTTTAAAAAAGGGTAGTTCTTGCTGTTTTTTATTCAGGAACCCGTGGCGAGTCGTTTGATTCTGATGATTTGCCTGCATCCTTCAGAAAATAAACGTAATAAAATATAACTTCAATAAAGGTAAGTATAATAAGAGAAATTGTATCGCGGTTGATTTCCTTTCTTACCTTGACCCAGATCCATGAATCCAACGGCTGCCAGTACCATTTTTCAAACCAATCGACAGCAAACAGCAGGTTAGTCAATATCGAAGATATTGTCCAGCATACTGCAAATACAATTCCGATGAATGCAACTGCCAGAAATCCTTCACCCACGCTTTCTTTTTTATAGGTTATGAATCCGTAAACGACCGCAATAATGTGAAGTATGAAAATATAAGCAGAAACCATTTTATTATAGCCGGTTAGTTCTCAATAATTAAAAAATCCTCGCGCTTCAATAGGCGTCCTTGCCGAAAAGAACAGCATGTATTGTTTTAAGAATTATTTTTACATCGAATGTCAATGACCAATTCTCAATATAATAAATATCGTATTTAGTACGTTCGATAATGGAGGCATTCCCGCGCAGACCGTTAACCTGCGCCCAGCCGGTCATACCGGTTCTTACACGATGACGCTCAGAATAGCGCGGGATCTCTTTTTTGAATTGCTCCACGAAATGCTGTCTCTCCGGACGCGGGCCTACAATACTCATGTCGCCTTTCAATACATTCAGAAGCTGCGGCAGTTCGTCAAGGCTGAAGCGCCGGAGAAATCTGCCTGCTCTTGTCGCCCTAGGATCGTTTTTTTTCGACCATACCGGGCCGGTCGATTGTTCAGCGTTTATTTGCATGGACCTGAACTTGATTACACGAAATACTTCACCATCCAGTCCGATACGCTCTTGAAAATATAATACCGGTCCCCTGGAATCCAGTTTTATTAAGACGGCAATTATTAATAAAAGAGGACTTGCCGCAGCCAGTATCAGCGATGCAAGCACGAGATCGAAGGCCCTTTTCATTATGGCATTCCACGTACTTAAAGCCGGATTTTTTATTCCAAGGAACGGGATTCCTTCTATGTGCCTGATTTTAACCAGACTTGTCATCAATTCAAGAATATCCGGCACCATCATCATTTCAATATCCAATCCCTGGCAGCTGTTGATAAGCTTATGAAGGGAAGTATGCTCTTCTTTATCCAATGCAATCAGCACTGCATCGACATTACGCAATTTGATCAGGTCCGGCAAGGAAGAAATTGAACCCAGATGAGGTACGCGCGGTATCATTTTTTTAATCTTACCGCCGGTAGAGCAGTATCCCAGAACTTCGTAACCAAGCGAATGGTTGGATGCAAGCGATTGAATAACCTGCTGTGCCGTTGCGCTTGTTCCCACAATAATGACGCGCTTAAGATCATTGCCTTTTGAATACCACCAGTGTTCGAATTTCATAAGTGCAAACCGGCCTGTCGAGACAAAAAGAACCGCCGCAACACCGATAATTCCGAAAACAACGCGGGAATAGGAGAACGAGCGGTATAAGAAAGCTGCAGCCATTACGATGAGCATTCCGATGAAGATTATGCGGACGACTGCAAAGAATTCGTCGGAAAATGAAGCGGCGCGCCTCGGCTTATATAATCCGCGGCTTTGAAAAAGCAGAAGCCAGATCGGAATTACGAAAAGCGAGCTTTTAATGTATTCTTCAAGAGGCGGCACGCCGTATTGAATCGGAACAATCCGGGCGAACGACGGCAGGAAACGCAGCCAGTAAGAAAAAAGGAACGATGCTTCCAGCGCGGCTGCATCAGCCAATACAGTCAAGAACGGAATGAACAAATCCTGTCTTTGTTTTTTCGGCATCAAATAATAGTTGAAGTGTGAATGGTTTTGTTTTCCATTCGAAATTATCAGCCGAACATTTCCTGTTCGACCTGCTGAAAAATTATATGACCGATGGTTATATGGCCTTCCTGTATCCGCTGTGTATCGTCAGAAGGCACGATTATCGCCAGATCGACCAGCTTTTTCGAGTCGCCGCCGTTTTTTCCCAGAAAACCAATAGTCGTGATTTTCATTTCTCGGGCTTTCTGAAATGCCCGGTTTATGCTCGGCGAGCTGCCGCTTGTCGAAATTCCTATCAATACATCGCCTTCATTTCCAAGTGTTTCAATTGAGCGCGTGAAAACGTTGTCGTACCCTAGATCGTTCGCACCTGCGGTCAGCATGGACGAATCTGTCGTGAGAGCGATTGCAGGCAGTCCGGGTCGATTTATATTCGGACTTAACCTAATGACAAACTCTGTCGCCAGGTGCTGTGCGTCTGCTGCGCTCCCGCCGTTTCCGCAGAGAAGTACTTTTTTCTTTGCCTTAAACGCATTGATTATCAGGTCTATCGCCTTGGAAATGTCGTTTGAACATTTTTCAAGAATTAAAAGTTTTATATCACTGCTTTGTTTAAGCGAATCGGCTATGAATTTATCACGCGAATTTGATGCGTTTAGTGAAGGAGCCATAAAAAATTGCCGCCTTTTGTTTATGATTTATGGATAGCCTGTGCGAATTCTTTAATAACTTTACTGTCTGAGTTTTGTTCAATTACAGTCCCTGTAACGATAAATGAGGCTCCGGCCTTGATTTTATTCCGGGCTTCTTCGGGCGTGCAAATCCCGCCCCCCGCAATTACAGGCAGGGAGCAATGTTGTGCTATTTTATTTATCATTTCGTCAGGCACCGATTGCTTTGCACCGCTGCCGGCTTCGAGATAAAGCAATTTTAATCCGATCAATTCCGCCGCAAGTGCATGTGCAACCGCTATGTCGGTTTTTTCGCGGGGAATCGGTTTGGTGTTGCTCATAAATTCGGCAGAAGTTACATTGCCGCCGTCGATAAGCATGTATCCTGTCGATATCGCTTCAAGTCCGGCACGTTTGATAATCGGTGCGGCGACAACCTGATTGCCGATAAGGTGGTCGGGATTGCGGCCGCTGATCAGGATTAAAAAAAGAATCGCGTCTGCAATTGATGAAACTTGCGAAACACTGCCGGGGAAAATTATGACCGGTGTCTTTGTGTTCTCTTTTATTGTTTTTAGTGTTGCCTCAAACTCATTTGTGAGCATCAGGCTTCCGCCTACCAAAAATGCATCTACTCCGGAAGAGGACGCTTCTTTTATAAAGCCCGGGAATTCACCTTTATTGATTTTATCCGGATCTATCAGCAGAAGGTAACCTGCACCGCGGTCGCGTTTTGTTTTAAGAAGATATTCGATAACCATTGGATCTCCGCTTATTTTTTTAAAAGAGACTCAACAATAGATTTTGTTTGAGAAACAGCTTCATTGATATTTGCCGTGTCTTTTCCACCCGCAGTTGCCATATGCGGACGCCCGCCCCCGCCCCCGCCGACTATTTTTGCAACCGCACCGACAACCTTGCCCGCTTCAATCTTTTTCGCTGAAACCAGGTCGTCAGTTACGACACAAACAAGCTGTACTTTATCATCGACAATTGAAGCAAGAAGTCCGACTCCGCTGCCAATCTTGGAACGCAGTGTATCGCCCAGTGATTTCAATTCATCCATCGATGAAGCAGTGATTTTCGCAGAAACGAGTTTCAAACCGTTGACTGTTGTTGCAGCAGCGACCAGCTCGTCGATTGAACCTGAAAGCGATTGTAATCGGGATTTTGCGCTTTCTTTTTCTTGAACTTTCTTTATGTCGTTGTCCTGTTCAATAATTTTTTCCAGTACGGCTTTGTTTTTATCCAACTGCTCAAACAAAACAGCTAATTCAGGTGAGGTCTGATTTGGTACAGGCGGAAGCTTTTTTAAGTCTTTTATTTGCGGCTTCAAAGTTTCTTCAAGACGTTCGTATGCAGAATCGTACCCGGATTCAAATTCATGTATTTGTTTATTCAGATATTCAAGTGCATATGTGCCTGTAACAGCTTCAATACGTCTTACACCGCTTGCTACACTGCCTTCACTACGAATTTTGAAAAACCAGATCTCACCGGTATTATTTACATGCGTGCCGCCGCAAAATTCCGTGCTGAAATTTCCAAACTGTATGACATTTACACGCTCTCCGTATTTATCACCAAAGAACATTAATGCGCCCATCTTTTTGGCTTCTTCGAAAGGTATGTTATTGAGTCCGGGAGTGCGCGGAATATTTTCCTTTATTTTTTCGTTGACCAATGCTTCTATATTGGCAAGTTCTTTTTCGCCCGGTTTGGCAAAATGCGAGAAATCGAATCTGAGATAATCCGGTGCAACAAATGAACCGGCTTGCTGAACATGTGTCCCGAGTATTTTACGTAAAGCATTGTGCAGCAAATGAGTTGCGGAATGATTCCTCATTATCGAAAGCCGGCGTTCTTTGTCCACTCTTGCTGTAACTTTTTTCGTAGAACCTGCAATCGGTTTTTCAAGTATGTGTATATTTACGTTTCCGTTTTTCTGAGTATCAATTACCGGATACGGTATGTTATTGACTATCAATTCACCGGTATCGCCGATTTGACCGCCGGATTCGCCGTAAAATGGAGTGGTTTCAAGTATTACAAGATTGTTTTTTATTGAAAGGATAGAAGATTCGGCTTCCATGCATTCATATCCTAAAAACTTGAATTGCCTGTCGTATTCAGATGTATTCAGCTGTTTTGCCGATTCTTTCCATTTAATTAATTCGGCTTCAACTGAACCGGAAGACTCGCCGGATGAAATGTTGCGGGAATCACGCGAGCGTTCCTTTTGCTTTTGCATTAATTCAGTAAATGTTCCAACATCTACTTTCAGGCCTTGCTCTGTTGCCATTAATTCGGTTAAATCAAGCGGAAAACCAAATGTGTCGTATAGTTTAAATGCATCTTCACCGGGAAAAGTTTTTGAATGGCCGATTTGTTTTATCACATCTTCAAATTTTTCCAGACCGCGGTCGAGCGTTGTATTAAAGCTTTCTTCCTCGGCTTTTATTACGCGCTGTATATGATCCTGATTTGTTTTAATCTCGGGAAAAATATAGCTCATATTTTCAACTAGAGTCGGTACAAGCTGATAAATAAAAGGTTTGTGCATGCCCAGGTTGCGTCCGAAACGCGCCGCGCGCCTCAGAATGCGCCGCAGGACGTACCCTCTGCCTTCATTGCCGGGTGTTGCACCATCGCCGATTGCAAATGTTAATGTTCTTATATGATCTGCTATTACGCGCATAGCAGTATCCAGATCCATCTGCGCCTGAGAAATTCCGCTTAACCGGCCATCGTAAGGTTTGTTAGTTATTTCGCTTATATTTTTTATGATCGGTGTGAAAACATCGGTATCGTAATTAGAATTCTTTTTCTGCATTACTGCACAAATGCGCTCAAATCCCATTCCGGTATCGACATGCTTTGAGGGAAGAGGAGTGAGTTTACCTGTTTCGTCTCTGTTATATTGTATAAACACCAGATTCCATATCTCCATAACCTCTGCAATGCCGGCATTTACCATCGAAGCGGCTGCCGATCCGTCAGGAGTGCGGTCAATATGGATTTCCGAGCACGGCCCGCAAGGTCCGGTTTCACCCATCTCCCAAAAATTATCCTTCTCGCCGAATCGAAGAACATGTTTCGGATCTATGTCTGTTACAGATTTCCATAACTGTTCGGCTTCTTCATCATCTTTATATACGGTTGCCCAGAGCCGGTCCTTGGGAAGTTTCCAGACTTTTGTCAGCAGTTCCCATGCCCATCCTATCGCTTCTTTCTTATAATAATCGCCGAACGACCAGTTGCCGAGCATTTCGAAAAATGTGTGATGATAAGTGTCCCGCCCGACTTCCTCCAGATCGTTATGCTTTCCGCTTACACGGATGCATTTCTGAGTATCAGCTGCACGCGAATATTCGCGTTTTCCGGTGCCTAAAAAAACATCTTTAAATTGGTTCATACCGGCATTGGCAAAAAGAAGAGTCGGGTCATTATAAGGAACAACAGGGGAGCTTGGAACAATAGTATGATTATGTTCTTTAAAAAATTTTAAAAAACTATCCCGGATTTCTGATGAGGTCATTAAGTTTATATTT
>JAFGLB010000215.1 GCA_016928255.1 Bacteroidota bacterium | reverse complement strand
TTAAGATTCCCGATAGAAGTCCGTTCTGTTGCACAGAACGAGATCTCGTCTCGTTTTATCAAAACGAGACGGACATTCGGGAATGACACATTCTATTTTTATCATTCCCGCGGATTTTAAGTCCGTTTCGATATTTATATCGAAACGCGATCTCGACGAAGTCGGACGGGAATCTTAATATGGTTAATAAGGAAATTTGAAATTAGCTTACCACCGTATAATCTGACTATACTATAGTATATTCATTTCCAGGTGTATTGGTAATTTTCATAATAAATGAATTATAATGCCGCCTTTGTTCATTTAATGTTTCGATTGCGGTATGGATTAATGTTTTTCTTTTTATTCTTTCATATATTTATAAAAGGAGGTCTGGTAAACGAGTCGGAACGGCAGGTGCATTAATTAGGACTAGAAACCGTTTCGAATTTGATGCGATTAGTTTAATTTGTGATAGAGTATTTGCAGGCGAAGTTGAGTTTTTTTGATCTTGCTGATTGACAGATATTAGATATTTCTTGCGTATCAATATTCTCCGTTGTAAACCAACCGCTAAGATTTCCGATTACCGGGAAAATTCAATGATTTTATATCATTGATGGAAAAAAAACAGGCTTTTTTTCTTCTATTCCATTGGAATGAAAGTTGCTAATAAACACACTTTCCGGACAGGGAGCAGAAAATTCAAATTAGGAGCTGTTATGGAAGGAACACAGGTTTTAACACAGGAAATGCAGCAGATAGACAAAATCGTTGCTAAGAACAAGGGACGGCATGGCGAGCTTCTGACCATTCTCGAAGAAGCCCAGCTTATCAACGAGCATAACTATCTGTCCGAGGAAGCGCTGAACCATGTTGCATTAAGGACCGGTGTTGCGCTTTCGAGGATATATAATGTAGTTACGTTTTATTCATTCTTTAACCTCAAACCGCAGGGCAGGCACACGCTTACAGTCTGCCGCGGAACGGCATGTCATACAAAAGGGTCAAAAACTCTTCTCGACGATATCGGATTAATGCTTGGGTGCAGTAAAGCGCTGGAGGAAGGTGATTCGTTTGTTACTACGCCCGACAATAAATTCACGATTACTACAGTAGCATGCTTCGGCCAGTGTGCACTGGCGCCTGTAGTAGCGATTGACGGAGTTATTCACAGCAATGTAACAACTGCCAAACTTCAAAAACTTCTTGGAAAAGTTTCTAAGGAAAAGAAAATATCATGAAGATAACGGATGCTTCAGTGTTAGAAAAAATATGTCGGGAAGGGATGAAAACGCTGCTTCCCGATATACCAAAAATTTCGGTCGGTATGGGAACATGCGGAATCGGAAACGGTGCGAAAGAAGTTTATGAATGCCTGCAGAAAGAAATCAAAGCAAAAAAAGCAAAGATACAGTTGACACCTGTAGGGTGCTTCGGTTTTTGCGCTGAAGAGACTCTTGTCAACTGCTATCTGCCCGGGCAGCCTCTTATCGTTCTGCATAAAGTTACCGCCAAAGATGCCAAGGGTATTATAGACGGTATTTGCAAAGGGAAGATACCTTTAAAGAAAGCTTTGTGCAGAATAGACGATTGGAATTTTTATACATCGAGAGTTGAATTCGGAAAAGGGTATGAAAGCATTCCGCGCTGGAATGAAATTCCGTTTTTCAAAGGGCAGAAGAAAATTGTCCTGCGTGATTCGGGATTGATTAATCCGGACGATATCAAGGAATATATCGCTGTCGGCGGCTACAATGCATTAATGAAAGCACTGACACAAATGACGCCCGATTCGGTCCTGGAAGAAATAAAAAAATCGAAACTGCGCGGGCGCGGCGGCGCGGGTTTCCCGACTGCAGTCAAATGGGAGATGATGAAGAAGGTCGACACGGATAAGAAATATATTATCTGCAATGCCGACGAAGGCGATCCGGGCGCTTACATGAATCGGAATGAAATTGAAAGTGATCCGCATGCACTTATCGAGGGCATGCTGATCGGGGCATATGTAATGGGTGCTTCCGAAGGTGTGATGTATGTGAGAGCGGAATATCCTCTTGCCGTAGAGAGATTTAAAAAAGCAGTTGACCAGGCGCGCGAATACGGTATCCTCGGAAAAAAAATATTCGGATCTTCCTTCAGCTTCGATATGTCGTATGTCGAAGGCGCAGGGGCGTTTGTGTGCGGCGAAGAAACTGCATTGATAGCATCCATCGAAGGAAGAGCGGGCAGGCCCATCCCGCGGCCGCCTTATCCGGCACAAAAAGGATTATGGGGAAAACCGACAAATATTAACAATGTCGAAACCTGGATAAACGTTCCCGTAATTCTTACGATCGGAGGAGAAGCGTTTGCGAAATTCGGCACGCAGGCAAGCACGGGAACAAAGGTTTTTTCGCTTGTGGGTAAAATAAAAAATACAGGTCTTGTTGAATTACCTCTCGGAACACCTCTGGAAAACATAATTTATCAGATGGGCGAAGGCACCGGTAATAAAAAGAAAATCCGTGCGGTGCAAACCGGCGGCCCGTCAGGCGGATGCATACCTGTTGAGCATTTCGATACTCCGGTTGATTATGAATCGCTCACAAAACTCGGCACTATAATGGGCTCGGGCGGAATGGTCGTAATGGATCAGGATAACTGCATGGTCGATGTCGCTCGTTACTTTGTCGAGGTAACCTATGCCGAATCCTGCGGAAAGTGCACGCCATGCCGCGAAGGGATCGCCCAGGAGCTCGCTATTCTTAATAAGATCACACGCGGTGAAGCTTCAATGGAGGATCTGGATACACTTGAGCGGCTGGCGTACGTGATCAGGGATTCTGCGCTCTGCGGACTGGGACAGACAAGCTCGAATCCGGTACTAAGCACACTGCGTTATTTTAGAGATGAATATGAAAAACATATAATTCAAAGACGATGTAAAGCCGGTGTCTGCGAAAGCCTGTTCATGGCACTTTGCGAAAACAGCTGCCCGATGCATATGAACATACCGGGTTATCTCCAGCTGCTGAAAGAAGAAAGAATCGAAGAGGCATTTGAATTAACGCTTCGCGATAATCCGCTTCCCGGCACTGTCGGAAGGATTTGTTATTACCATTGTATGATCCGCTGCCGCAGGGATATGGTAGACGATCCGGTTTCACAAGGCGATATCCACCGATATCTTGCGGATACGATGTACAAGATGGGCAAAGAAAGGCAGATCTATCAGCGGTTAATAAAAGAAAAACTGTCGCCTACCGGAAAGAAAATTGCGATTGTTGGTGCAGGCCCGGCCGGACTGACGGCCGCATATTATCTCGTGCGCCTGGGACATGAAGTGACAGTCTATGATAGTCATGCCAAGGCGGGCGGAATCCTGCAGTATGGTATTCCTGCCTACCGCCTTCCGAAAGATGTTGTCAATAAGGAACTGGACCTTTTTAAAAAGCTCGGCGTAAAATTCGTCTTCAATACATCGATCGGGAAAGACCTGCCGTTTAAAAATCTTCAAAATAATAACGATGCGGTCTTTTTAGCCGTAGGCGCTCAAAAAGATATTGATTTGAATATTCCGGGTAAAGAACTGCAGGGTGTGTTGCAGGGTTATGAATTCCTTGAAGACTTTGCACGCGGGAAGAAGCTAAGCCTTGGTAAAAAAGTAGTTGTGGTCGGTGCAGGCAATGTAGCAATAGATGCCGCACGCTCATGCCTCAGATTGGGTGCCGATGTCACGGTAGTATACCGCCGCGACAAAGATGAAATGCCGGCGAACGCGCATGAGATTAAAGATGCAATGGATGAAAACATCAAGTTTATGTTTTTATCCGCACCTTATCGGATCCTTGACGATGCCAAAGGAAGAGTTGCGGGACTTGAAATCAAAAAGATGAAGTTTGATGGTTATGACAACACAGGAAGAAAGAAGCCGATTGAAACAGGCGAGACCGCAGTTGTAGAATGTAATACGGTAATTCTTTCAATAGGTGAAAAAGTTGATTTTGCACCGGCAAAGGAAATCGGACTGGACCTGAAGAAAAACGGCGCTATAAAAGTTGCACAGTCAAGCTTCCGGACAAATCTGGTTAAAGTATATGCAGGCGGCGATGCAGTAACAGGACCTGCGACGGTCTCCGAAGCCATGGGACTGGCCCGTCAGGCGGCAGAAGCTATAGATATTGATCTAATGAAAGAAAGAAGGTTCCATAAGCTGTTCAGAGATTTTAAATATAAAGATGAAGTGATTTCGGAACCCGAAGGCGGAAAAAGAATCAACCCGAAGAAGCTTCCTGCTAAAGAACGGATTTCGAGCTTTCAGGAAGTTCTCGGAGGATATTCCGGAGAAGAAGCTTTACAGGAAGCAGCACGCTGTCTGCGATGCGATGTAAAATGCCATTTCCAGGAAAAAGAAGATTAAGAGGAAGCAATGAACGCAACAATGGTAAATATAAAAATTAACGGCGAAGATTTTCAAGTGTCAGATGGTATGACGATCCTTGATGCCTGCAAACGCAAAGGAATAAAAATACCGACATTGTGCTATCTTGAAGATGTAGCAAGAAATTCTTCCTGCGGAGTATGCGTGGTTGAAGTCAAGGGCGCAAAATCACTCGTCCGTGCCTGTACAGCATGCGTGCACGAAGGAACCGAAATTGTCACAAACTCCGCACGAATCCGTGATGCAAGAAAAACAAATGTCGAATTGATTCTTGCAAACCATCCGAAGGACTGCCTTTCATGCCTGCGCAATCAGAATTGCGAGCTTCAGGCAATTGCCGCTGATCTGGGCGTGAAAGACGACAGGTTCGTCCGAACGAAAAAAGAACTTCCGTTTGACGAGACATCGCCTGCAATAATCCGCGATCCGAACAAATGTATTTTGTGCGGCAGGTGCATTGCAGTCTGCGGTAATGTTCAGACCGTGCATGCTATCAGCCTCTCAGGCCGCGGAATAAAAACAAAAATCTCGACTTATCAGGAACTCGGCCTCGGCAATGTTGCCTGTACAAATTGCGGCCAATGTGCGCTTGTATGCCCAACGGGAGCTATAGTCGAACGGGATGATACGGACGAAGTGTTTGAAGATCTTTTGGATCCTGAAAAAGTTGTAATCGTACAGACCGCGCCGGCGATTCGCGTAGGTATAGGCGAAGCTATGGGAATGGAAGACGGGGTTCTCGTGACGGGACAGATGGTGGCAGGATTGCGCCGGCTCGGCTTCAACAAGGTTTTTGATACACAATTTGCCGCCGATCTCACTATCATGGAAGAAGGACACGAGCTGGTTAACCGCATCAAAAATAAAGGCACTCTGCCTATGATCACATCCTGCTCGCCGGGATGGATAAAATTTGCCGAACATTTCTTCCCGGACCTGCTCGGCCACCTTTCAACATGCAAATCTCCCCAGCAGATGTTCGGAGCAGTGGCTAAAACATATTATGCTGCAAAAGCGGAAATTGATCCCAGAAAAATTGTCGTCGTGTCTATCATGCCTTGTACCGCAAAAAAATATGAAGCAAAACGCCCTGAAATGATGAACGCATTTGAACACTGGAAAGATAAAAAAGGCTGGTCGGACAATGATGCATTTTACGATGTGGATTATGTTTTGACCACGAGAGAACTGGCGCGGATGTTCAAAGAATCCGGAATTCAATTCTCTGCACTGCCGTCCGAAGAATTCGATAATCCGCTGGGCGAATCCACCGGTGCTGCTGTAATTTTCGGCGCAACGGGCGGAGTTATGGAAGCCGCTGTTAGAACGGCATACGAAGTTGTTACCGGGAAGCCGCTGGCAAATATAAATCTAACCGAAGTACGCGGAATGGATGGAATAAAAGAAGCGGAAATCGATCTGAACGGTACGAAGATAAAAGTGGCAGTCGCGCATACATTGGGCAACGCGCGGAAACTTTTCGAGCAGATAGAAAAAGGCGAATCGCCGTATACGTTCATAGAAGTGATGTCCTGTCCGGGCGGATGCCTGGGCGGCGGCGGCCAGCCGATCCCGACGACATGGGAAATTAGAAAAAAACGTGCAGAATCAATTTATGCAGAAGATGCCAAAAAGCCTATTCGGAAGTCGCATGAGAATCCGGAAATTAAAGTACTCTATAATGATTTCCTGAAAGAACCTTTAAGCCATCTTTCGCATCATCTTCTTCATACTTCGTACCAAAAGCGCGGTATCTTCGTTTGGAAATCGAACGGAGATGTCAAGAAGAAGGAAAAAGAAACGGAACATGCAATATGATTATAGTAGGGACGTTTAATTAAACGTCCCTACTTATTACAATTTATTATTCATTTATTATTTAATGAATCTGATGACTGTTTGCATTCACATTCATTTTTCTCATAATTCCATCTTCCACCCATATCAAAACAAGAATCAATTTCAATTTGCCGGCAAATCCATGGCATTGAAATTAGAACTATGATCATAACAATCAGTAGAACAACTCTTTTTATTCGTGATTTGATATTTGCTTTTTGAGATTTTATAAAATATCTCCCCTTAGCATTCTGATTTTTTTTCTCGCCTGCTCTGCATAAAGCGAATTCGGGAACAGTTCGAGCAATTTTTCATATTCCGCTGCTGCCTGAGCTTTATCCTGAAGCACCTTCTCGTATATTTCAGCGATACTGAACTGAGCTTTGTCTTTTAGAATGCTCAATTGAATTGAGTCTATTATAAAACCAAATGCCGCAATTGCTTCCTTCGGACGTTTTAATAAGGAATTCAATTCGCCTATCTTCATCATCGCATCATCCAGCAAAAGCGCATCAGGATACTGACGTACGATTTCCCCAAAACGGTTTAGAGATTCGGAAAAATTTCTCTGCCGCATCTGTAAATCGGCTTTTGCGAATTCCGTCAATGCAGGAAGCGATGATATTTTGTTTTCCATAATGAAATACTGCAGCTGAAGTGCATCGTTCGTAAGATCGGTATTTAACTTTGAATTGAACTGCTTTAAAAGTGCAAGCGATGTATCGAAATCAGCTTCGAAATATTCCAGTTCCGCCAGTCTAAACACCGCTCTCTCCTGAGATGCAGGAAGCGGAATTTTGGCTGCAGATTCGAATTCGCGCCGGGCTTCGGTTAAATTATTCCGGGCAACCTGAATGTTGCCTTTCCTTATAACTGCGTCCAGCTCGATATCCATCGCATTTGCAGTTTTTGTTATTCTATCGAAAGCTTTCAGCGCACCGTCAAGATCGAATGTTCTTTCGGACTTTATAATGCCGATCCGGAAAAAAGATTGAACGGCAAGATCGTGGCGATTCGGCACAGCGGCAATGGATTCATAAATTTGAATTGCCTCCAGGTACGTCGGCCGTGATCCCGGATCATTTTTAAAAGACTCGTTGTCTATTTCTTCAAGCGCGCGGGCGTACCCGAAACGCGCGTACGGCAGTATACTGCTTTTGTTATATCTGTCTATAATTTCCTTAAATACTTTTGCCGCTGTTTTTGGCTGGTGTTCCTGGATCAGCGTCTGCGCGAATGCATACAACTCCCTGCCTTCGGCGTTGGTCATACGGTCGATTATGCGATAATGCTCGAGCGCCGGTTCATACTTATTTTCTTCCGCCAATAACCAGGCATACAGGCGGTGCAGTCCGATATTGTCAGGTGAATTATTGACTTCCGATTTTATAGCCTCCGATACTTGCATAAGTGCGTCCGGCCTGAATATAAATGATTTGAGGCGCAATTGAACGAACTGCAGCTGATCCGGATTCTTTTTCATCCTCCGGACATATTCCTGCGCTGCCGATTTATACTGCTGAAGGGCGGCGTATAAATTTCCAAGTTCGTCAGCGAACAGAGATTCATCTTTTAATGCAACGCGCCCGCTGATATACGTACGGATGCATTTTTCATATAGGCGATGTTCCATCATTTCATTTGCAATGATGCGGTAATTATTTAAATTACGCGGATCGATAGATAGAGCCGCATTCCAGACGGAGTCCGATGCTGTTTCATTCCCGGTTTCGTAATAAAGTCCGCCCAGTGCAGACATCAGAATTATATCACGCGGATGTGTAACGAACCACCGGTGCATTATTCCGATTGCTTTATCGTACTCCTTGAGGTGTGCATAGCTGCGCTGCAGGCCGTTCAGGTAATTAAGATTCATCGGATCGGATTTGTACAGCTCTTCGTAGATTGCAGCTGCCTGTTCCCACTCGCCCGACTGTTCTAAATTAAAAGCCAGCCTGTATTTGGTGCTTTTGTTAATATCCTGAGAAGAAGAAATATTAACAGAAATAATTACAAGCAGAAAGAAAAGATTTAATATTTTTATTTTCAATAATTTTTGTCTCTTAACATAATAGTCTTTCTATTAATCAATATACTAAAAGGAGAACCGATTTGCGAAGGTAGATTTATTCTTATAACGAAGTTGTTACATCTGACGGCTGTAAAGGATTATCTAAAGCGTTGTTTTTTGTGCTGTCTTGAACTTTAGTTGGGATTGACGATGATTCCTTGTTAAACAGAATGAGGTTTACTGTGCAGGATCTGTGTTTTTATAAAACTGGAGATTAATTTAAGCAGTATGCGGCCGCGGCCGAGTTTTACCTGATTCCATAGGACTCCTAAAGCCGCACGCGGATTCTTTAACCAAAATCGTGCGAGACGAAATTCAATTTTACGAAACTCCTGCCAGCCAAAATCAGGCTGTATCAAAACAGGTATATTCGGATCATTGCCGAGGGATTCAATTCTACTGTCATTGAACGGCAGCGACCATGAAAATGATCTATCTTGAGCGCCGGATAAATTAGCAAATCGTTCAACCTCTGTACCAGGATAAATTCTGACACCGATACCGGTAGCTGCTACGCTGATATATTCAGCGTACTTCTCCATAAACTCGACTGTTGTATAAGCATCCTGAATTGTTTCATTTATATGTCCAAAAGTAAAAAACACTTTTGTATAGATGTCCAAATCCTTTGTCCATTTGAATACATTTATAGTCTGTTCCAATGTTATCCCCTTATGCATTCTTTTTAATACAGGAGGACTGGCAGATTCAACTCCAAAATCTACATAATAACAGCCTGCAACGCGCATTGTACGTAACAGATCGTATGACATTCCGTTTACCCTGATTTCGCATTCCCATGGAAATTTTAAATTTCTCCTAATTATTTCGGCACATAAGGTTTCAATATGATTTCTGTTAAGCGTCAGCGTGCTGTCAAAAAATTTAATTCCCTGATAATTATAATCTTTTAATAACATTTCGACTTCATCGACTACATTTACGGCAGAACGAAATGTTAATTGAGTACCAAACATCGCACTAGCAGAACAGAAAGAACAATTTACAGGACAGCCGCGCGAACTTACTATTGAAGCTGCGGGAATATTAAGAAAATCCATCAGAAGGTTGTATTTCTTGATTGCCTGTGGATCACGATAAGGAAATGGAAGGACGTCAAGGTCTTTAATACGATTTACAACGGGATTATGAACAATATTGCCGTTATACCTGTAGCTGATACCTCGAATATTGGAAAAAACCTGACCGCCCTGCAGCACTTTGGCAACTGTCTCATATGTGCTTAATTCGCCTTCTCCCCGAACAACGGCATCTATATCTTTTATATTAGCAAGCGTATCATCTGCAGTGAATGAAGCATGCGTGCCTCCGTAGATTACAAATATATCAGGATCATATGTCTTAACGCTGTGCGCAAGTTTAAAGCTTTCAAAACGCGTGTGAGATGTTCCGCCTATTCCGACAATTTTTGGTTTGTATGTTTGCAGGAGCTTTGATATGCTGATATCTTCTACCTGCAAATCAATAAGTACGGCCGATATTCCCTTTGAGTTGAGATATGAAGTAATCCAGGCCATTCCGAGCGGAGGCATGTTTCCGAATGTTTTTCCTTTTTCTGCCGGGTGAAGAAGAATAATGTCTGACATTTTATTCTATATAAATTGATTTCCGTTATTACAAAAAATTTTGATTCATTAACGCGAAACAAATTTATCTGCAATTGTGCTTTTTCAAAGTCTAAATATAAACATAACTTATTTAATCTTAACTAAAAAGGATTTGTTGTAACGAAATCATTACTGCTGATTTGTTAAAATACGACATAGAAGATATTGCGTGTTTAATATATTATATAAGCATTTACATTTGAGCACCAATTTGTTTGAATTAATGTCTCTTAGAAATAAAGGCAATAATCTGCAAATTATTTAGCAGTTTAAAATAGAAAGGTAATTTTGTCTTTGATCTATGTGTTTCTGTTGGTCTTCTAAGGGTTTATTTCCAAATATAATAAATGTCTTGGATTATTAAGAAGGATTCGAATATGCACATCTCTGAAAGTATTTTTAGTTATGTTATTTTTTGGCTAATTGCTTTCCCACTTCTACTTTGTCTTAATAGCTGTGTTACTTTTAGGACCGTTCATCCGGAATATCTCGAAAGCGATACAACAAAAGATATAGTGGTTTACACTTTTGATGGAAGAATAATTAAAATGATGGGAGGTGCTTATCAAATTGTTCGAGTTGACGATACACTATATCTTCGTGGGCAAGGCCAATTATTTACAAATGATAAATTTGCGGAGACGAAGTCTTTTAAAGATGAAATCCTATTAAAAGATATAAAAAATGTTGAGACGAGAGAAAAAAATTCTTCTACTATACTGGTCCAATTCTTTTCGGTGCTGCAACAGTTTTTGCCGTTCTTGTTGCTATTGTCTATGGCGGTCGGGGTGCTGGCGGTTAGTATTTTCACCGCTGATACATAACACTCCCAAGCCGGAGCTTGGGAGCGAGATTTTAACAGCTTTATTACTCAATTTTGCACAATCGGCTTTACCTTGACTTGCCTGCCGTTTTTGATTAACTTATATAGTACAATCATGAGTCAAACTCCGAAGAATATAGCCATTCTTGGCTCGACCGGTTCGATAGGCCGCAACAGCCTGTCGGTTATTCATAACTTGTCAGACCGCTTTAATGTCACTTATCTTTCCACCAACACCAATATCGAACTGCTTCAAAACCAGATCACTCAATTCAAACCACGCGGTGTTGTGGTACTGGACGAAAAAAAAGCACCGGCACTGCGGCTGATTGCAGGTGATTCGGTCGAGATCCTGACCGGCCGCGAAGGTTTGCTGGAAATAGTACGCCGCGACGATGTGGATATCGTCATCAATTCACTTGTCGGATTTGCCGGATTAAAACCGACCATCGAAGCCATTAAACACCATAAAAATATCGCACTTGCAAATAAAGAAACACTCGTCGTTGCTGGAGAGCTGGTTACTTCTCTTGCCCGTGAATACGGCGTGTCGCTTTTACCGATAGACAGCGAGCACAGTGCTATTCTGCAGTGCCTTGCAGGCGAGCAGTGGCCGCGCATTTCAAAAATTATTTTAACAGCTTCGGGCGGGCCGTTTCTGAATTTATCTAAAGATGAATTTAGCTCCATCACGGTTGAAAGGGCATTAAATCATCCCAACTGGAAAATGGGAAATAAAATTACGATCGATTGTGCAACGATGATGAACAAAGGCCTGGAAGTTATCGAAGCCCACTGGCTGTTCGGTATACCGACAGAGCGTATCGACGTTGTAATTCATCCCCAGTCCATTATTCATTCCATGGTCGAATTTGTGGACGGTTCCATAAAAGCACAGCTCGGCATTCCGGATATGAAAATTCCCATTCAGTATGCCCTGACTTATCCCGACCGGGTTCAGCTTAATGGTGGGAAAG
The DNA here is from genome assembly GCA_016928255.1 of Bacteroidota bacterium. Lineage (GTDB taxonomy): Bacteria > Bacteroidota > Ignavibacteria > UBA10030 > UBA10030 > Fen-1298. The sequence goes on along the minus strand of JAFGLB010000215.1, from coordinate 8,639 downwards.
TTGATTTTCCCAAACTGCAGATGCTGACATTCCTGGCGCCCGACCGCGATAAATTCCGCTGCCTCCAGCTGGCATACGATGCTATTGCACTCGGCGGTACCGCTCCCGCCATAATGAATGCAGCAAATGAAGTGGCAGTGCAGGCATTCCTGGAGAAAAAAATTCCTTTTCAGCGGATTCCTGAATTAATAGAAAAAGCTCTGGACAGTCAGCCAAACCATCTCTCGCCGGATCTGGAACATACATTTCAGAGCGATCACAAAACACGGGAGTATGTACGAACTTTATTGTAAGCTTCAACGTTTAATATTATATACTGATGTTACTGAGAGAAGATAATTTGCCACGACCTTCAGGTCGTGGTACTCAATAAATAAAATGGAGCGGGCTTTAGCCCAATAAAATTAATTGAAAATGGGTTAAAACCCGATAATACTTTTGATTTTCTAATCCACGAGCTTCCGCTAAATAGATAGCGGACAAGAAAGCTCGTGGCAATAAAAGTATTTTTAATGCAAATTTCTAGCAAACTACATAACTTGATATATTAATAAATTGAATTGAACTTATGGAAATATTAAGCACGCTGTTTTATTTTATAATCACCATCGGAATTCTTGTTCTTGTACACGAATTCGGCCATTTCATCGCCGCAAAATTATTCCGCATGCGCGTGGATACATTCAGCATCGGTTTCCCGCCGCGTGCTTTCGGAAAAAAGATAGGCGAGACTGATTACTGTATTTCATGGATCCCTATTGGCGGATATGTAAAGATCGCCGGTATGATAGATGAAAGCATGGATACGGAATTTTTGAAGAACGAACCCCAACCCTGGGAATTCAGATCCAAACCTAAATGGCAGAGAGCTGTGGTATTGTCTGGAGGTGTGTTGATGAATTTATTGCTTGCCGTTTTGATTTTCTGGGGAATAATTTACAGTGAGGGAAAATATATCCGCACTCTTACCGAAATCGGACACGTTACGAAGGGAAGTCCCGCCGAACTCGCCGGTTTGCAGAAAGGCGATAAAATTCTTTCAATCAACGGAAATCCGATTTCGAGCTGGGATGAAATTGAATTGTCGGTTTATACCGAATCCATTACGAAAGACCTTGCAATTGAAATTCAGCGTAATCAGGAAAAAAAGATACTGGCGCTTCAGCAGACGAATATTCCGGATATCTCGGAAGAACGGTTCGGTATTCTTCCTTCCGGATTGACCGTTTACATTGAAGCTGTAGAGCAAGGTAAGCCGGCAGAAAAAGCAGGGTTACTGCCCGGAGATACGATAGTGGCCGTAAACGGAGTCGAAGTAGGCATGGGATCGCTTCAGGATGCAATACGCTCTAATGCAGGAAAAGAAATTATTCTTACCTGGCTGCGCGGAATAGATAAGATGGAGGCTCGTGTTACTCCTAATGCAGAAGGATTTATCGGAGTAACACTCGGTACCGTATACAACGGCCCGATAAAGCACCAGCAATTTTCTTTCTTCTCGGCGCTTCCGGTCGGTATTATGGAATTAAAAACAACGAGTGTTCTTTTTTTAACAAATATATACCAGTTAATAATCGGCAAGGCTTCGCTGAGTAAATCGGTGGGCGGCCCTGTAAAAATTGCACAGATGGCTAAAAGGTCGGCAGACAGCGGAGTATTGAATTTCTTCGGATTTATCGGTCTGTTGAGTATAAGTCTCGCCCTGCTTAATATTCTCCCGTTTCCGGCGCTTGACGGCGGGCATCTTGTGTTTTTAGGATATGAAGCCGTTTTTCGGAGAGAAGTGCCCGCAAAGGTTAAAATTGCTCTTCAACAGGCGGGATTTATCTTATTGCTTGTGTTTATGGCGTTCGTTCTTTATAATGACGTCATAAATTTTTAAATAACCTGCCTGTGACAGTTGTCAACATGAGTTATTGCTTCTTCGATTAACATGAAGTCAGCATAATAATAATCCAAAGGAGTTTCGTGCTATGAAAAGCATAAAAACACTGCTATTGCCTCTTTTGATTTTTTTCGCATTAGGGGCATTCACTGCTTATGCGCAGACACCTATTGTTGTTTCGACGACGATCAATCTGAGCGAGTACGACGTAATTTTTCTCACGGACTTTTTCGATGTTAAGGCGGATAAGCTGAGTTCAGCCGCACCAGGATTCTCCGTGAGAATTGACGGAATTCCGAATGAACCGATATATCTCAAGGTACAAGCTGTCGCACAGCTTCGCGGCGGAAACGGCGATGCCGGAAATGATCCCTTGGTGTCAGGATGCACAGCAGACATCAGAACTGCGACGGGAAGCCTTTTCCTGACAGCGCGCGATTTTGCCAAAGGAGGAATTGCGGCTCTTATTCCTTCGCGATGCGGTTATTCTGAAAATACTGCACTGAAAAAGAAAATCAGGGATATGGCTCTCGTAACTTCAACAGCCCCTCCTGGAACATATCAACTGCTTATAGATGTATTTCTTATCAGCACAGGCAGACAGATTGCAGGAGATTCGAGGACAATAAATGTTACATACTCAGCCGCGAGCGAAATTTTTGTAGAAATTAATGAACCGAAGACGGGAAGTATAATAAATAGTTTAAATCCGACTTTCACATGGACATGCACGGAACCGAATGTAACCGTACGTGTTTTCGAAGCGGGATTGAATCACCGCTCCCCGCAGGATGCGCTTACCGGGGGCAATCCTTATCTGGAACAAGTTGTTAAGGGAACGAATACTCTTACATATCCAGCAAATGCAAGACGCCAGCTCCAGGAAGGCAAAGCTTATGTGGTCCAGGTTGAAGCAAATGTGTCGACAACCCGCGGAGCTTTAAAAAGTATAAGCGAGCCCGTTGTTTTCCGTATAGCAAATGATAACCTCGGAAAGATGCTGGACAATTTCATGAATACTGTTCCGGGAAATGCTTCTTCGGCTTATTCGACACTTCGCGGGGAACCGGCGAAGTGGATACCGCTTGTGCCGTTCCTGGGAAATATGACATTGGACGGCAATATGCTGTCGGAAGGCGACCTGCAATTACTGTTGAATCAACTTTCCACTCAGCATGATTTGAAACTTGATCTGAGTGTTGAAAATCAATAAGCGCAAAAAGGAGAAAGCCATGACAAACAAGATTATTGGATTAGTTGTTATCATACTCCTTGGAGTGCTTTCGCTGGGGCAAGTCGGGAAAACAGATAAAAAAGATATTACTGCCTACATAGTGAAAGTTGTCCGGGATGTGAATATGAAATCTCCCACTAAAGGATGGCAGAAAGCGATTCCGCTCAGCACTCTGAAATCCGGTTATGAAGTGAAAACTGAAAAAGGATCACTGGCGATGATTTCTTTTGCGGATCAGTCCAAACTGATTCTCCGCGAAAAATCGATTGTTACAATCAAAGGCGAAGTGAAAGGAAAAGAGATACTGAGCCGGAATGTGCATATGGACCGCGGAAATATGATCTTCAATGTAAAGAAAGCAGAATCGGAACAATTCAAATTTTCATCGCCGATTTCTGTCGCATCCATCCGCGGGACGCTGGGTAATTATGTTTCGGGCGGCGTATTGGATTCATTGACAATCGCCGATGGTCTTGCCGATTTTTTAAATTCCATATCCGGAAAGAAAGGAACTGTCGGTGCGGGACAGACCGGTGTTGCAGACAGTTCCGGTAATTTCAAGATCGGCAAAGCAAATCGAAATATTTTAAATAATATCAGGCAGAGTCAGAATTTAGGCGGATTAGGCTCCGGTGCGGATGATAACGGCGTGGATTTCGGGCATTTGAAATCAAGACAAACCGGTTCAGTACGCGTTGATTTGTCTGCTTTCCAGGGCAAAGCAATTGCGGCCAGCCTCTTATACAGAGTAGAAGGCGAGCATATGTTTAACGAGCTTCCATTGACTGTTACAGGACAGACCGCAACCGGCAAGATACCTTCAAATAAGGTAAAATACCCAAAACTTGAATATTATCTATCGGTAAAGCTGAATAATGGTTCTACTGTATTGATTCCGGAAAACGGGCCGACAGATCCCGCTTCCGTATCTGTAGAAGCGACGCGGCGCGAGCTTCGCATTCCGGGACAAACGGGTTCCCTGCAGAAGAAGGTTGTAGTGATCAGATGGAACGAATAAATTCCTGATATTTCAGGTCTTGCTTCACATATATGGTTTTTATAAATTAAACGGCGGGCAGAGTATAGCCCGCCGTTTCTTTTTGTTTTCGAATATTATAGGTTCAGGCTGTCACTTCATTGAAGGTGGATTTATGAAAAAAACCCTCTCTTTTTTCCTTGCAGGCATATTATCAATTGCGCTGTTTATTTCGCCTGCATACGCGCAGGTCAGTCAGTATGTGGTAGATGTAAAAATACCGGAGGCGATAGAAAAAATGCCGCTCCCGTTAAGTGTGCAATTAACACAAAACACTCAGATACAAAGGGTACTGCTGCACTACAGGGAATTCGGAAAGACAGAGTATAAGCAAGCGGATATGCTTCTATCAGGACGGACGGCGTCTGCAACAATACCCGCTAAATCGGTGATAGCACCTTATATTGAGTATTATATCAGCATGCAGCTGGCGAATAACAAGCAGGCAACTTTTCCTTCGGAGAGTCCTCGTTCGAATCCTTTAAAAATTCAGGTAAAGGAATTGGACGAAAAGGATATGGAGGTCCGATTTCTAAGTCCTGAGCCCGGTGAAACACTTGCAGCGGAGGATCTTGCAGTAGCGGTATCCTTGATGTATACTTCAGATGCTGTCGATACGAAAAATACGCGTATATATTTGGATGGAGTCGATGTTACGGATGAAGCAATAATTGCAGATGACGTACTGCTGTACAATCCGGCAAACTTCAAAAAGCCGTTGAGTTTAGGTTCGCATTCGATTAAAATTGAATTGAGGGATACGCTCGGCAAGGCATATTACACCAAGCATCAGGAATTCAATCTTTCCACCGCCACAGCAATTGAAATGGAAAAAGCAAAGCTTCAGTATAACGGCAATGCGCAGGCCGAATTCCGTAATGAGAAAATCGATGATAAAAGTACAAATTATATTCGTGGAGACGTTCATTTAGGGAGTGTGTACAAGGATTATACTTTCAGCGGCGATGTGCACCTGACGAATGAAGAAAAATCATATTTACAGCCGCAGAACAGGTTTTTAGCTGCAATCCAGGCGGCAGATATAGCAAAAGTCCAGGTAGGCGATGCGTATCCGCAGTTTCCGTCGCTTTTCGTAAGCGGCAAACGGGTTCGAGGTGTTACAGGTTCTGTTACGCTCGGATATTTCAATCTGGATGTTTCGTATGGAAAAACAGACCGTTCCATAGAAGGAACGCTCGGCAGCCTGATAGCTTATGCCGATTCTTCAGCAGCTGCCAGCAGAGCAAAGGAAACGGTTTTTGAAAGATTCGGAGGACAGAATCCGGATTACGCCACGCCCATGGATACTCTTTTTTACCGTATGTTCACTTCCGGAACATTTTCACGGAATATTTTTGCAATACGGCCGAGTTTCGGCAGCGGAGAGAATTTCCAGTTCGGACTTACATATCTGAAATCAAAAGATGATAAAGCTTCTATCAAATACGGAACGTACCCGAAAGAGAATGTTGTTGCAGGCGCGGATCTGCTTCTTGCGTTCGATGATCAGCGTGTAAGATGGGCCAGCCAGGCGGCAATGAGCCTGGAGAACAACGATATAACAATCGGCAGTTATACCGACGAGGAAATAGATGAATTTAAAGGTGTCAATGATCCTACTAAAACACCCGAACAAAGGCAAAAGGCTCAAGAGGAAGCTGATGATTTGAAAAAGATCGCGAAAACTATGCGTTCATTTATTACAGTTAATGCCGATTTATCGCCGCTGGATCCGATAAAAGGAATGCCGTCTCTTGCATTCGAATCGGAATTGTCTTTGAATTATTTTAATAATTACATTCGTGCCATGTTGTTCAGAAGAGGAATTTCATATTCGTCGTACGGAAATGATTTTATTCAAAACGATATAGCCGGATTCAATATCTCCGACCGTGTGCGGTTCCTGCAGAATAAAATTATTGCGAGCATATCATACGAAAACAAATGGAATAATACGCAGAATGAGGCAGGTACACCGACAACATCGTATAATACATTCAATACTTACGTAACTGCATATCCGGGAATTAATCTTCCGTCATTTACAATCGGCTACGGCTTGTATACGCGCAAGAACCCGATTGAGCTGAATACTAATTCGTCGCCGCTCGATTCGATCCTTGTTGCCAACGAAAGCACTAACCGGTTTTTCCTTTCATCAAACTATGATTTTCATATGCTTGTCCGGAACAGTCTTTCCGCATCTCTCAGCATAGCAAATAAAAAAGACAATACTTTTTATAAACGAGACCAGGACAACGTTAATTTTTCTGCGCTGGTCGTTTCATCTTTTTCAATTCCGCTGCAGACTACATTCGGATTTATCATAAATCATACTGCGGCGTATTCCATGCCGGATACAAGCGGAGTGAATGCAACCACAACTCAAAAGTTTGATTATCAGACTCTTACTCTCGGTGCACGTTACCGCCTTTTGGACGACCGGCTTAACCTGCTGGCAACAATTGCTCCGTCTTTCGGAGATTTCAAACGGCTTCTTATGCAGGCCGGTGCGGAATACCAGGTGATGGAGAACCATTATCTCGTCAGCCAGTTCGATTTTATAGATAATTCGGGTAGAGCAAGCGACACCATATTCAGTATTTTATACCGGTTTATGTTCTGACAGATTCAATAAAAGTATACAAAGACTTTATCTTTTATTCATATAAAGAGAAGTTGAGTTTATTCTCCTGTCCACTTTAAAAGGAATCGGAATTATGGCTTTCTATGAATTCAAGAAAAAAATCCTGCCGTTATTCATAAAAATTCTTATCGGATTATGTATCGGCATATTCGTGGTCATTCTCGGCGGCGGATGGCTTTTCGAATTGAATTTTTTAGAAAAAATTGATTTCTTAACGATTGATTTTCGCTACCAAAGCAAGTACGAGCGCCAGGTTGAGAAACGCGATCTGGCTCAAACGGGTAATGTTGCAATCATAGGAATTTCAGATGAAGATCTTGTGGCCCTGCCTGAATCGTTCCCTTTTCCGCGTTCTTATTATGCCCACCTGATTGAGAATTTAAATCGCGCCGGAGCAAGAACTATAGTCTTCGATTTAACCTTCGAATCAACCGGAAAAACCGGCACAGACGATAGTCTAATGAGAGCGGTGTTAAAGAAATACGACAATGTGATCCTGGCGGCGAAAGTGCAGACTGGCGGAACAAGCGATAAATACGACGTACGCGGGACCGAAAGATCTTACGATAATATATTTTACGATGTTAATAAAAATATTGGTGTAGTGAACATTTATAAAGACCATGATGATGTTTGCCGTTCGTATTTTCCGATGCTGGATGTGAAAGGTTTTTTAACCCCTACTCTTGCATTTGCAGCTCTCAATAATGCATATAAACTCAAGCCCGAAGCGGTTGTAGGCCTAACCGACCAGTATTTCATTTTCAGGGACCGCTCTATTCCCCGGTACCAGAGCTCTACATTCCTGCTCAATTATTACGGCCCGGTAAAGTCTTTCCCATATTATGATTTCTCAAAGGTAATGGATGATTCATCTTTCAAAACTAAAGATGAAATGCTGTACGAAACAGATCTTAACCTGTTCGATGAAGAAACGATGAGCAAGTTTAAAAATAAAATTGTTCTTATAGGTTCGGTTATGCCGGAGGAGCGCGATTTTCACAACATCCCTTTATACGTAATAGAAGGAGGTAAAGAAAATTATGCAATGAACGGAGTTGAAATTCATGCCACGGCAATTCAGAATATTATAGATAAGGATTTCATATCTAATTTTACTCCGTTGACAGAAAGCATAATTATTATTCTCCTTGCATTATTTACTTTTCTGGGACTGCTTGCGTTAAAGCAAATTCATATCCGGCATGCCTGGCTGCTCGAGATAGGAACTTTTCTCCTGACAATACTGCTTATAGGTGCGGTATTTGAAATATCCGTCTTTGCGTTTGTTAATAATAATATACTGATGAATGTAGTAAATCCATGTCTTGCTATTGTTCTTGCATATTTCGGTACTGCAGTTTATCAATATTTGATCGAGCGGCAGCAGAAGTCGATGATAAAGAATATGTTCGGTCATTATATCAACCAGGCTGTCGTGAATGAGCTGGTTGCAAATCCGGAAAAAGCAAGATTGGGCGGCGACAGGCGTGAGCTTACTGTATTCTTTTCGGATATCGAAAAGTTCACAAGCATTTCCGAACAATACCATGAAAAACCGGAAGAGCTGCTGGCATTTCTTAACGAGTATATGGATGAAATGACCCGTTTTGTTTTTAAATACGACGGGACGCTGGATAAATATGAAGGCGATGCGATTATGGCTTTCTGGGGCGCACCTATAATACAGAATGATCACGCGCTCCGCACCTGCATGGCGGCGCTGGATATGCAAAAGCGCCTGGATGTATTGCGGAAAAAATGGGAAAAAGAAAACAAGCCGGCGCTTAATATGAGAATCGGAATTAATACAGGCACTGTGATTGTAGGCAATATG
>JAFGLB010000025.1 GCA_016928255.1 Bacteroidota bacterium | reverse complement strand
TACCAGATGATCGCTGCCAATATCGACACTGCTTTTATCATGCAGTCCTGCGATAATAATTTCAACATCCGGCGGATGGAACGGTATCTTGTAATGGTAAACGAAGGCCGGATTAAACCGATGATACTGCTCAGCAAATCCGATCTTATAAGTGCAGAAGAAATAAATAAAAATATTGTCGAAATAGAACAAGCTCATATAAGTTCGGGAGTTATTGCATTCAGCAATACTTCAGGCGCCGGGTTGGATATACTGCAAAAGACGCTCGAAAAAGGAAAAACATACTGCTTGCTGGGATCATCTGGTGTAGGCAAAACAACGCTTCTGAATCATCTTTTAGGCAAAGAAGAATTTGAGACTAATTCGGTACGCGAAAAAGATGGAAGAGGAAGGCATACCACATCCCGCCGTCAATTGACCTTACTGGACAACGGAGCGCTTTTCATAGATACTCCGGGAATGAGAGAGCTTGGTATGCTCGGAGTCGGCGAGAGCATTGAAGAAAGTTTTGCAGATATTCAGGAACTCACGGCAAACTGCCGATTCAATGATTGTACACACACAAAAGAAACCGGCTGCGCAGTACTTAAAGCTATTGAAGACGGAGAGCTTGACGAAGCGCGGTACCAGAATTATTTAAAGCTGATGAAGGAATCCGAGTATCATGAAATGACATATCTCGAGCGCCGAAAGAAAGACAAGGATTTCGGCCGTATGGTAAAAACAGCGATGAAAGAGATACGTAAGAGAAAACCGTTGTCGTAGAGTCCAGCTCCCATCTGGGCAGTAGAGTCTAGCGTAGAGTCCGGCTCGTAGCCGGACAAAATTCCTTTTGGTAAACACGAATAATCCTGAAACCGTTGAATAAATTCAACGTCTGAAAATACGAAACCCGGAGGGTTTTGTAATTAAAAGCCGTATGATTTATCATACGGGAAGTGACAGTAGAAGCACGCTTAGACGAAGATCTATAATGAATAAGGCCAGTTTGAAGTCAACCTTCAACCTGGCGGATACCAGACTCCACGCGCATTCTTGCTTCTTTTCTCCGAATCATTTAAATTTTAAACAAGTGGTTCAGTTCCTGCCGATACTACAGGAGATTCGCTTTATAATTTGAGGGGATTGCTTGCTATACCGAATTTCAGGAATAAATATTAGATTAAGACAATATATAAAGAATAAAGACGCAATATTGCGTCTTTACGGATGTTAGGTGCACCATCGCAAGAAAAATAGACTGTCATGTTGAATTTAAGAAAAGCAAACAAAGAAGACGAGTCCAAAATTATGGATTTAGTAAAAACTGTTCTGTCTGATTATGGATTAAAAACAAATACTCATGAAACAGACAAGGATTTATCTGATTTAGAGAATTATTATTTTAATAGAAATGGTTGGTTTGCCGTAATAGAAAAGGATAATGAAATTATAGGCTCATATGGAATCTTCAAAATTGACAGAAAGACCTGTGAATTGAGAAAAATGTATTTATTAAATAATTATCAAGGACAAGGACTTGGCAGATTAATGATGGTTGATGCTTTTAAAAAGGCAAGAGAATTGGGATATTCAGAGATTGTTCTGGAAACAAACAAATTATTAAAAAAAGCTATAAATTTGTACGGCAAATATGGATTTGTTCAATACCAACAATCTCATTTGTCAGATAGATGTGACTTTGCAATGAGAAAAAAATTATAAGCCATTGCTGGCAGCGGGTTGCGTAGGTTGGCTCTTTTGGTTGCCTTGTGCTAACTCGACAACAAAGCGCTTCTGCAACGCAACGGCTCATATACGCGGGCGTTGTGCAACATTGTTCGCGCCCACGGATTGAATGATATGATTCAAACTAAGTCTAGCGATCTTCGAATAGCCTCTGTGTTCCTCGTTTTGTTTTTCGTCAGCTGTCAATCGGTCAAGGAAAACACTTACTACGAAGACAGACTCTCAAAGGAACGAGTTCCTGTAGTTTTTGCAGGAACCCAGGAAGCTTTGATTAAACGATACGGTCAAAAGTTTAAGTATCTATACGATTTAAATGATTCTCCATTTGTCGTGTTTACCAGTACACTCAACTACAATCCATACAGTTCTAACCTAAAGATCATAGCCGAGAAATCTTTTCTCAAACAATTTGCGCTATTAAGGTAAGCCGCGGGCACTCACAACGATCGCATAACAGGCATAACCATGACGCTCACAACATTGAATGAAGCAAAATTGATATCTCAGCTTAGCTCAAAATATATTGTTCGCTCGAGCCCAACTGACGCATCGCAAGAACAATTTGTCGTTGTCTTAGGCAATAATCGGGCTTTCGTGGTTGAACCAAAAGTTATATGCCACGTAGCCAATAATTGAAATGATTACGCATATTGAAATACAATTAAAACGATCACCTCAAGATTTACGAGAATTCGTAATCAATCTCAAAAATTCTGTACGGACTGATAAAAAGGAATATCAAAATGGAATTCTGAAGAAGGGATATTACAAAGAGTTTTTAGATGAAGTTGTTCCACTTAGTATCTTCGCTCATGAATTCTATCCACAGAACTATAAGATCCAACCAATCCTAGGGAATCAGGGATATGATGCTTTAGTATTTGACGAGAATGATTTTGAAGTTGATCGTATTGAGATGACATTTCCTCAAAATGGTTCTTATGAAGCACAGGATGCAAAACTGGTCATCGAAAGAGGTTATAGTAATATACAAATATGTAAACCGGGTGATGACCTCGATTCTTTATTTCCATTTATACTTTCAACATGTCAAAATAAATCTATTAAGGATTATTCAGATTGTACGTTGGTTATCACAATCTCACCTCTGCCTCCGTTTGAACAATTTGTGATCAAGTACGACGCACAAATAAATTCCTTACTATCCCAACTGTCTATGATAAAGTTCAATGCAAAAAGAGTATTTTTGCTTATACTTCCTGATAGAATATTAAAGGTGAATATGTTAAAATGAAAATATTATATACATCTACGCGGCACATAACAAGCAAAAGCACACCCTTGAACTAAGGTACATTTATGAAGTGTTATATGTGTGATAATAAGAGTGTATGCATGGAACACGTTCCTCCAGAATGTTTCTTCCCCACTGGACACAAATTGAATTTGATTACCGTCCCATCCTGTCCTGATCATAACTTAAGGAAGTCAAAGGATGACGAGTACGTTCGGTCAATTATCGCACCTGCTTTGGGTAATAATGCATACGATCTTGCAATGTCCACTACTAAGGTCAACCGTTCATTCAGCCATAGCAGTGTATTAGTCGCTGCAGTTTTTCAAGGCGTGCTAGTTACAAAACTAAAAGATGGTATGGAAACTGGTGGTGTAACCGTTGATCTCGATAGGTGGGATAACTTCTTTAGACATTTTGCTAATGCAATATACTGGCACGATTTTAAAATCCAACACCATCAGTCATGGGAGATTGTCAATCCCAATCTGACCGTCGGTGATTTATATGAAGCCAATCCGTATAATGAAGTCAACAAAAAGTTTCTATCACTTAATTTCCAGCAACTGCCAACTCCGAATCCTGAGATATTTCAATACTCTTTCTTTCGCTATAGCAACGAAAGCTATGCCTACAAATTTGTATTCTATGAAGGATTCATAGTTTATGCACTCGTAAAACCAACGGACGCAACTTCATATAACACGCATAAAAATGAGTTTGGAGTTTAACATATTGAAGTCTGACGTTTCGCTCGTGGATACATTACTTCGTACACAACAATGAATTTATTATAGCGCACTCAGCAACGTAATTTTTATGCCATACGTTGTGTGTGTATGATACGACGGAAAATTAAACTTAACAGATTTGGAAAAAACAGAGATACGGTGAAAATAGAAAAAATTGTAGATAACAAGAAACGGTTCCTTGACTTATTGTTGTTGGCAGACGAACAGGAAAATATGATTGACAAGTATTTGCCAAGCGGCGACTTGTTTGCTCTAAATGACGATGATCTGAAAAGCGTTTGCGTTGTAGTGCCTATAAACAGCAAAACCTGCGAGTTGAAAAACATAGCAACATACGAGAAATATCAAGGCAAAGGTTACGGCAGAGCATTGATAAATTTCATTTTTGATTTCTACAAAAACGGCTACAAAACAATGCTTGTCGGGACAGGTGAAACACCGGCCATCTTGTCGTTTTATGAAAGCTGCGGATTCGAAAAGTCACATCGGGTAAAGAATTTCTTTACAGACAATTACGACCACCCTATTTTCGAGGGCGGCATACAACTTGTTGATATGATTTATCTTAAAAAGGATTTATAGAAATAGCAGGTATGTATTACAAACAAAAAAACACTGAACAAATATGCAATACCGCTGACAATGGTTTACGCCATGCGAGTTTCAGAGGTTTTCAAGCGTTTGCGGTTCGGAAAATAAAGCGGTGTCTATTGATAGAAAATCGCTGCGTAATCTCGCACGGCATCGTACCACCATTCGTTATACACCATTTCACTCATTTTTAACGGATATGATGATGATCAAAATTAATACAAATATTAATGAAACTAATTGGCAGGAACTATTTGATCTCTATAGCTCTGTCGGATTAGTAGCTGAGTTTGGTAAAAAGAGAGATGAAGAAAATATTATGAATGCATTTAAGAATAGCACAAAAATTGCGTTCGCAACTTATAATGATAGATTAGTAGGTGCTGGAAGATTAATATCTGATAATATTTGTTATGGAATGATTTTTGACGTTGGCGTCTTACCAGAATATCAAAAAAAAGGTATAGGAAAAATGATAATGAATGAATTGTTAAAAGGGTATGATAAAATCAATATTTATTTAACTTCTACTTTTGGAAACGAAATGTTTTATACAAAATTAGGATTTAGAAAACATAAGACTGCTTATGCAAAATATCATCATCATTCTGAATATTTAGAATAAAAAAATGCAGCGTCCACACAATAACGGCCTTGGCGGTTTCGGTTGGTATAAATCCAGCCTTCACCCTAATTGGGCAAGGATAAACCTGATTATCTCCTTATTGATTTTCATTACCATTTTGCACTCTTGCAAGGAACAGGATAAAAAACCTGATTATGATCCTGAAGCAATTGAATTTAATAACAAAGCTGTTCGATTAATGCAACAAATGGATTATGATAGCGCTTTGATTTTATTTAACAAAGCTGTAGAGATTGATAAAAATTATTATTTGCCTTATTCAAATATGACACGGATTTTTTTAAGCAGGAAACAGTTTGATAAGGCGTTGCTGGCAAGTGATAAAGTGACTAAGATAAAACCTGACCTTGCAGAAAAATGGGCACGTGCTGGAATACTTTACGATATACAGGGAGACTCTTTAACAGCAATAAAATATTATAAGAAGAGCATCGAGATATTTGATGATAGAATAAGAAACTCTGATAAGGAAAAAGATTTAACTGCAAATAGGCTTAATCGTGCCGTTTCATTGATACTTGTAGGACAAGAAGTTGAAGGAAAGGACGAAATAAGAAAATTAAAAGCTGAAAATCCTGATGACTTATTGATTGATGAGTTTTTAAAAAAGAGCAAACAGGATTATATTAGACAACTAATTAAAAATGAATAAAAACGCACTACAACATATAGAATAGTGCATGCGGATTTCAGTGGTTTTTCAGGCATTCGCGGTTCGTAAAAAAGTCGGTGTAAATTGATAAGAAGTCGCTGCATAATCCCGTACGTTGCATACCGCTAAACGTTGCGCGCAAATTTAAGCAGACATAAAGCAGGAAATTCATATCTTGATATTTGATATTAACAAAATGATTTAAAAAGGAGATTAAAATGGCAAAAATTGGAATAATAATCTGCGGGCGCTATATAAATTGCGGCGGCGGTAAATGTCTTAGAGCAATGAAAGAACATGTTGGAGGATTTGCAAAATATCCAATGCAGGAAAAATTAGAACTGGTCGGATTCTCAAATTGCGGCGGTTGCCCGGGCGGCAATATCGAATATGTACCCGAAGAAATGATTAAGAATGGAGCAGAAGTAATTCATTTTGCTACAGGAATGGTTGTCGGATATCCTCCATGTCCATACATAAATCAATTTAAAGAGTTCATTGAGGTACGATACAAAATTCCAGTTGTAATAGGAACACACCCGATACCGTTGAAATATTTTAATACACATAACAATCTCTCCAGCTGGAAAACAATGAAAATGGACGAAATATGCGGGCCATTAATGACTGAAGACAAAAAGATTATGGAATCTTATGATTAAAGAGTAAATCTCAATACCTTACAACTTATAAAAGAAAATAAAATGAATAACAGAAATATTCCGTTTCAAATAATTGATTGGACGATCATACCGAAAACTGAACATAAAGGGGAAACGGGCATTGCTTATTGGCAGACTATGCAATTTGCAGGGCTGAGAATAAGATTGGTTGAATATTCAAAAGGCTATGTTGCAGACCACTGGTGTACAGAAGGACATATAGTGCATTGTCTGGAGGGCGATTTTTTAAGTGAACT
>JAFGLB010000024.1 GCA_016928255.1 Bacteroidota bacterium | reverse complement strand
TCAAGCTGTTATGTAAAAAGTCAATATGTGAAGAAAAAATAATTTAGATATAAGTTTATTCTTTTTTTAATAACAGCATTAAGCAAGAGAAATAAAAGAATCATTCTGTTATAAACAGTCCCCGCGAAAAGAGCCATGCCACCGGCAGGCAAGCGAGGCTGCATCAAGTAGGAATAAGATTCAAAAGCGGTGCGGCTGCAATCTGACGGTAATCTGCTTGTAGCTATCTTGTGAAAATCAGGATAGACTATTGGGACTTCGTGAGCCCGCGCAGACAAGCTTGAGTAAACAGTCCGCACCATTATTTTATAGAATTCTTTTATACAGTCATAGAATTATTTATTAAGCAACGAGAGCATAGACGTATTCTTCTTGTTTGAGCCAGACATGCCGTATTCTTTTTAAGAGTTTTTTTGCGATACGTATAATAGCATCTTGAGATTTCATACGTTTAGAGAGTTCTTTGAATTTGAGAGAGAGCCGGGTCTTCTTTAACAGCTGTCCAGGCAGATTCGATAATAAGTCCGCGTAAGAATTTATTGTGTCTGAAGGAAATGCCGTTTGAGTAGATATTCTCACCTGAGGCGTGGATAGAGGGCACAAGACCGACAAAATTTGCTAGTTGATCATCGTTAGCGAAACGCTTCATATCTATAATCTCAGTATAGAAAGACATTGCAGTAATGAAAGCAATGCCTGGAATACCCTGAAGGACGTTCATAACAGGAGTTATATTAGGATGTCGTGCTTCCGAGCGGAGTTGTTTGAGAATGTTTTTGTGGTGTTCACGTATTTGCTTGAGTTGAGTGATCATATTCAAGAGTGTGAATTTCCCTGCAGAGGTAAAAGGTTGCAGCTGCTCAAGCCATAGAATAAAAGCGTGAGACCAACGGGCGTTGCCTGAGAATTGTAAGGGAATAGCAATACCTTGAGTGTGAAGGAACCCTTTAATTCTGTTTTTGATGCGAGTTTGTGACTGGACGGTTCTGTATCTTAAACGCATCAAAGCACGTAGTTCTTCGTATCCAAGATCGGGTATATAAATACCGCGTAAGGATTTGTTTTCGAGTTCGCGGGCAAGTTTACGCGAGTCAACGGGATCGTTTTTATCTGTTTTTTCTTTGTTGGATGTAGGGACATCTGCGGGATTAACAACAATGCAATCGATTTTATTCTGACGAAAGACTCGCAATGCCCAGAAGCCGCAGAAACCGGCTTCATAGACGATATGATAGATACCGTCGGGATAGTGTTTTTGTAGATATGAGAGCAGTTCCAATGGTGCCGGATTCATCGAGAACGTCTTTAATTCCAGTCCATTGAAACGGATAGTTACTCTCCAATTTCTCAGGTGGGCATCAATACCGATGAAGAAATGAGAATCGGAAAATGATATTTTTTGTGTTGTGTTCATAAAAAGTCTCCTTATATTTATGGTATCTATTTTTAAATATGAGACTTTTTAAACATAACTTCTGATCCCGATAGAAAGCATCGGGGCAAGCCGAATGAGCTTGTGTGCAATTAGTCCCGCTAAAAAGCAGTGGGATGCAAAGAACGCGTCCCGCATAGAGCGCGGGATGCTGAGAAACGCACATTGCTAGTGGTGGGTTTTGGTTTTTATTATTACCTTTTCAGTACCTCGTTGGTTGAGTGAAATTAATCTGGTTTTCAGCGTGAACTTGTGGCGCAGAGCGCCATGGCGCGGAACATGTCAATGTGAGGCGCCATTTCGTGTATTACAATTTGCGACGAAGCCTCCGAAGGAGTCCTTCAGACGTGGCTATGCCAAAAGTTAATCGCCTGCCTGCCGTCAGGCAAGGACTCAAAACCATTCAAACTTTTTTTAAGCACACGATTCTTCAGGGATAGTTCTGCCACCAGCCGTTTGATCTGATCGTTCTCCTTTTTCAAGTCCACAACTTCGATGCTGCTTGCTTCTCGGATCGTATCCCCTTGAAGCCGCTTCTTGCCGGCCTCTAAGAATTCTTTCCTCCACTTATAATACATGTTCGCATGGATACCCTCTCGTCGACAGATCTCTGCTATTCCTTCCTCCCCTCGAAATCCTTCCAGAACAATCCGAATCTTCTCTTCACTGGTATACTTTTTCCGGGCTCTTCGTTTTATCTCCCGGACGATACTTTCACTGTCTGCTTGTTGGACCATAATAATTCTCCTCTTCTAAAAAATGTTTTTAATATACTTAAAATCATCTCTTAGTTTTACACCCTTATCTGTCCATAAAGCTCTGAAACGTAACATTTGTGTATATCCCTCGTATAAGACATTAAAGGCAAAGGATTTGCCGATTTACAGATCGGAAGGATCGATAATAACGACTTGATGCTTTGCCTTTGCAGGATCGATGCCGATGATATGTTTACCGGCAATGAGTTGTTGTTTTGATGTATCCATAGATGTTCTCCTTTGAATGTGTGAGTGGATAAGAGAATATCTTAAAATTTTTATTGTAGCGGGCTTGCCCGCCGATCTTAGTGGCGGGATATATCGCTACGGATCCCTGCCTACGTGCCAAAATCACTTTGGCAGGCAGGCAAATACCGAGGAAGAGATCTTTGTCTTGGGGTGTCAGGACTAAAGCCTTTGTGCTTCTTCATCCCGTTCTCGGGAGCGTAAATCTATATTGTGGATATCCATCCCTTTGGGATAGGAATATCCCGCCGTTGTTTTTTCGTAATATAGAAATCGTTAGGCGGCAATTAAGTAAAAGAAACATAGTTAAATATTTCATTTTAGGAGAAGGTCATATGAAAACTTTATTTGTAAATATTCGAAGCGTGTTAAGCATTTTTCTATTGATAATTGTACCCCAATTGGAGACACAGTCACAGAACCAAGTTCTAAACTGTGATCGCGAAGGCTATGTAACTAACAGTGGTGTAAGAATATGGTATAAAGTTGAGGGAACTAGTGCATTAAACTCTATTCCTCTAATCATGATCCATGGTGGGCCGGGTGCTACTGCACGTCCTTTTGAAAAAACAATTGGACCTGAGATCGCAAAAGAGCGCCAAGTCATTTATATGGATAATCGAGGTTCTGGGCGCTCAGACCGTCCGAAAGATCCAAGTAAATACTCATTCGCAATTTTGGCTGATGATGTTGAAGCCATTCGTAAAGAATTAGGAATTGAGAAATTGTCTGTGTTTGGTCACTCCAATGGTGGATCAACTGCAATCACCTATGCTCTCAAGTATCCCAATAATGTTGCCACTATTATTCTTTGTTGTCCATTACTCAGCCCGACAGACTTTGAAATGAACATGGTTCACAAGGTTGCACTTACACCTTTAGATCAATTTGAACAAGCAAGAGCAATCTATAAATCAAACCAAAGCAATGAAGTGCGTTTTGTTAAGCTACTTGAATTAATCGATATAAAGACACGTCACAAGTTCCAATATTATAATCCTGAAAACAGCGCTGTTCTTGATAAAATCCAAACTGACTTGGGAAAAGAAATCGGCAAAGGTCTCATGGATCCTGAGTTGATAGAAGGGTTAATATCAAATGGACTTTTTGAATTTAATGCTTTCAATTCAGCAAATGAGCTGACAATGCCTGTGCTATTTTTATTGGGAAGGTATGACAGTGAAATCAGCCTCGATAATGCCATGAAGTTTGCACTTACGATATCTAATGGACATATCACATTATTAAATAACAGTGGCCATCATCCATATCTTGAAGAAACGAAAGCGTGCATGCAGCAAATAAATGCTTTTCTGTTGCGGCATTCTGCTAACTTGACTCCTCGTAAATAATCATTTTAAAGATTAATTATGCACAAGAATACGATTGCGGCTTTCCAAGAAACTCATTAAGTATTAGCAGGAACAAGTTGAAAGCCGAGAAATTTAGCTTGTTTAAACAGACGTTTACGTTACTGTTCTTTGAGACGTTTTTGGTAGAGTTCGATACCGTCTTAACCCATATAAAAGGTCGACTCAGCGAGTCGACCTACATTGAGTTTGCAATTAGGAATTAGAAGTGTTACTTTTTTCCAGAGGGTTTGTGTATATCCCTCGTATGTGACATCAGAGGCAAAGGATTTGCCGATTTGCAGGCCGGAAGGATCGATAATAACGGCTTGATGTTTTGCCTTTGCTGGGTCGATGCCGATAATATATTTACCGGCAAGCAATTGTTGTTTTGTTAAATCCACAGATGTTCTCCTTTGAATATGTTTATTGATCCGAGAATATCTTCATTTTTTATTTGAGTATAAATACGGCGGGATATATCGCTACGGGTCCCTGCCTACATGCCAAAATCACTTTGGCAGGCAGACAAATACCGAGGAAGAGATCTTTGTCTTGGGGCGTTGGGAATCCATGCCTATGGCACAGGACTAAAGCTTTTGTGCTTTTTCATTCCGTACGCGGGAGCGCCGATCTCATATTGTGGGTATCCATCCCTTTGGGATAGGAGTACCCCGCTTTAATACTTTTCTAATATAGAATTCGTTAGGCAGCATTTAAAATATACTGTAAAGGAATCACTTTATGAGTAAGATTACGAATCTTTATAAAATAGTAAGCATAGCGACTTCACTTCTATTCCTGTATTTATTTATTCAGTTATTCTTCTATTCAGATTCTTTTGTACTTGACATTGGGTTACAACCTTCTGAAACAGTGTCTATTCTTTGTCGAAGAGCATCAATATTTATGATAGGATTATCTGTTCTGTTATTTAGTTCAAAGAGTCTGCCTCAGTCGATAGCTAGACAAATTATTTGTCTTTCAACTGGAATTACAATGATAGGGTTAGCTTGCATGGGAAGCTATGAACTAATAAGGGGAACCGTTAATTCCTCGATGCTACAAGCTATTATTATTGAAACAACATTAGGGGCATCTTTTTTATTTGTATTATTGAAAAACAGGAAAGCCAATATTGTACAATAAATGCTGCCTCCTAAGTAACAAATAATAGAAATGGCGAAAATAGCACAAAATAAACAATTGTTACTTTCTGAAAGAATAGCGCCGAAGGCGTGATGGTTAAGCTAACCAAGTGCTTCCCGCTAAAAAGCAACGGGGTGTCCCGCAACACTGGGATTCCGCTCAATAAGCGGGATTCTGAAAAGCGGAACAAAAAACGCGTCCCGCAGAAAGCGCGGGATGCTG
>JAFGLB010000214.1 GCA_016928255.1 Bacteroidota bacterium | reverse complement strand
TGTGGCCATGTGATATATTCTGTGAGAATATCACATCTCTTGCCGTCTTCGTCCAGAAACCAGGCTGCTGATTTTCATAGAACTCATTCCTTCCAACATAAATATGATGCGGCACGATTTCATCGTCAGGAGATACGTTTTGCGGATACGCCAAAATCTGGATTCCATTAAACTGATTATGATAAGACTCATTGTCAACTACCCAGACATAGCTCGACCTCGATTGAATGCTTATTCCGCCTTCATCATCATCGGTGGTATAATTAGTCCAGTCTCCGCCGTCATGCACGGAGTTCTGATAGAAGACTATATTATTCAGATACGAACCACTGATATAACTATAGCAGTTCAACCGCTTACATTCGCAGTTTCTTACTGATATATGGTTACCATTATACAGGCCGTCATCACGACCGTGAACGGTTATTGTCGAGAACTCGATACCTTCAACAATCAGATATTCAGTATCATTGGTATATCCGATAAGCCCTGTCATATTTATAAACGGATTGCCGACACCTCTTACAAATATCGGCATTGCGGCTGTTCCCTTACCTGTAAGGTTGCAGTTGCCTGAACTGTTTGCGTTTGCCGAATTATGCACTTCGACAACACTTCCGGCGGGCAGGCCTTTAGGAATAGTCTTTCGAGGCTTGGCTATCGAGCCGTAAGTATTACTGGAATCTGTTGACGCCGGATCACTGGAATCCACATAATGTGTGAAATACCCTGCATCCGGCGAAGCATTATATGTCAGAGCCGGATTACGGTTACTCATGACGTCATACATCCGGTAACTTTCCTCTATCCCGAAATCCGGAGCAGGAATACCTAATGGCGGAGACCATGACTCATTTGCTGATAATGTATTCGTAAGGGGTATGGAAATGAGCATTAACAACAATAATTTAATAATGAAATACGGGGTGTTTTTATATTTATTTATAATTTTTAGATTTATTATTTCAAATAGAGTCATGTATATTATTCTATCAACTATACCTCAAAATTAAAATACAGCCGCTCCGTTAGAATCAAATAATTTTAAAAAACCTCCTTGTTATGTTCAATCCATCTTTAACAGTATATTATACGAACTTCTACGAATCAAGTCAAACTATATCTATCTCAAAAAATTATGAATTGGGACATGGCATCGTAAATAGAGTAAATTACCCGTCACTGCGAATTTTCTTAAGGAATGGCTCAAGACGCTCAAGCTCAATATGCTGCCCGCTTTGCGCAAAAGCCCATGCTTCTAAATATAATACTACTGATGCAACAGAAACACCATCAGGTAAACCAGGCCATAGGAAGTGTACTCCCCCTGTCGCCGCTGGTACTGCAATACCATCAAACCGCATACGCAAACCTGAACAAAAGCGAGGTTCAGTATAAGGGGAAAAATTGAATTTTAAATTCGGAACAACCTTATCACATAAATCCCTGAGAAGCTCTTCTACGGAATGCAGTTCGATAGTTTCCGTCCTGAGCCAGATTAGATGCAATGCTTCGCTTATCAGACCGTTTTCCCTAATACTGACTTCATCATTTTGCTGGTCAAGTTCATACATTGTACAAAGTGAACCATCTTCCTTTTCCAAAAATAATCCTCTTGAAAATGATATGAACGAACCGGGAATTCCTTCTGCAAAACCAGGAGGCAAGCCTAAAGAAGAATTAACCTCGCCTGCAGTGTGAAGCTTAATAATATTTTCAGCAAGTGCATTAGTATCAACTGTACGCTCTTTGAATTCCGGTAGTGCTGATTTTATTGCAATCACAGCTTTGCCAACAGGATGATTCAAATCTGTGACTTTTTGCGGAATTTTACTGAAAATTTCCATTGCTTTGTGAGCACGAAGTTCATACTTTTTTCTTTCCTCTGGATCGGTAAGTTTTTTCGCGATTGGTGAATGTTTACTAAAAATTTTACGAAGCAGCTCGTATGGAACAGGACGCAGTGTCATCGCCTGCCGCATAACTTTCCGGAAATCATCAGAATCCCCTCCTTTTTCCAGAAAATCATTGAGTAGTATCAGAGTTTGTTGACGTTTGTTATTCATTGGTTTTTTCCCCTTTAAAATCTTTTGTGCAGATTCTCGCAAAACATTGCGTCCATCATGTAGCCGTCGTTTTACAGTTCCTATCGGAATATCCAGAAAATCGGAGATTTGTTCGATATTATAGCCTTCGAAATAATACAGGGAGATTGCTTCACGTAAAATATCCTGCAAATCCCCTACTGCCTGGCGTAAAAGGAAGGCAATCTCGCCCTTTTCCAGGTCAGAAATATCACCCGAAGCAATATTTTCGAAAAATTTTCCCTGGATAACAGCATTATTTGAAGATTTAGAGTTTTTAATATGTTTTGCAGAACGAATGACGATTGTATATAACCACGGACCAAATTTGCCTGTATCCAGTAAATCCTCAATATTAGTAATAGCCGTATAAAAAGCTTCTGAAGCCGCATCTTCCGCCAGTTCAATATTTCCAGTAACGCCGAAAGCAGCCGCCCTTGCCGCACGCCAATAAAGCTTGAAAAGTTCTCCAATAGCGTTCTGATCGCCCTTGCCTGCTTTTATAACCAGGTTATTTTGGGTATTTTTATCCATATCTATTATAATATGTGCTCTTTTTTCAGTTTTTGGTTCGCTTTATGTATTAATTAACCTGAATATTTTATTAGAATTGTTAATTTTAACTGAACTTTTACAAAAATCTTATTTTAACTTATAATCACTCAAAAATTAAACATATATTATTTTAGGACATAAAGGATATTTTTCTTGACGTTCAGGTAAGGTTTTTGTATAAATAATGATAAGGAATGATGCGCCTTATGCTGTAAGCACAGGTGATTTTTTTATTTGGAGGAGGCGTTTATTCTTGTTTTATGGCTTTTAAATATGAAGAAAATAGGACCGCCGAGGTCGTATGCTTCGGAATTATGATTTTTCCCCTTTCAAAAAATGTTCGTGTATGAAAAAACACAAATGTAATTAAATCAACATTATCCTGGGCAGATACATGTTCGATTTCAGGAAAGGTAAAAATCTTTAAAAGGTCATTC
>JAFGLB010000213.1 GCA_016928255.1 Bacteroidota bacterium | reverse complement strand
TTTCTCAAAAAAGGCACTAGTGCTCGTTTCCTTTTAATGGTCATATTAATTAAAATGCAATACTACTTATTGGAAACGGCACTAGATAGTCAAATGCATCTATAGAAAGGATCGGAAGCGCAGCTGTCGAATTGTCAGATGTTGATGTACCCTTTTTTAAAAAAAATTAATTTCGTTTTTGGGGAGATTGAAAATATCCGGCAGTAATAAAATTCCCCGAATAAATTCTTTTTTCGATATTGATTTTGCAGAGAATAAAAGATAATTTTTATTACACTAAAAATTCATTTCGGTTGTGCCTTCAAAAACTTTATGGCAGTAATTGATGAAGCGGATAACTATTGTTGATGTTGCACAGAAAGCAGGAGTATCTAAAGCCACTGTTTCTGCCGTTATAAATGCAAAAAATACGGTGGAACCAGGTACGAGGGATCATATCCTGGAAGTGATGAAAAATTTAAATTTTCGTCCGAAAGGTGTGGCAAGAAATTTAAAAAACGGCGTGCAGGATAAAAGCATCGGAATAATCATAAAAGATTTAAATTATCCTTTCTATACATCGATTGCCGCCGGTGCAAAAGAATACGCTAGCAGCAAGGGATATTCTGTCGTAATTACAAGCTCCGATGATGATCACGAATGCGAGAAGAAAATATCGCATCTTTTCTCTTCGAAAGATATCAAAGGCACCATAATGGCTCCTGTAGTGGAAGGGACTTCGGAAATTGATCATTTGTTCAAACTGAAGATGATCAACTATCCGTTTGTACTGCTGGAGGCTGTAAAGGGAATACAGGCAAATGTGGTTGCGATCGATAATATTAAAGCGATAAAAAAAGCTGTTAAATATTTAATCGACAGCGGACATAAAAAAATTATGCATTTTGCGGGACCGCCCCATTCGACACACACACAGGAGCGTATAGAAGGTTTCCGCCATGCATTCAGCGAGAGCACGCTGATATTTCAGGATAGTATGGTCGTATCGATCGGATCGCGCTATGATGAAAGTTATAAAAGAGCAAAGGAATTTTTCAAGAATATGCAGCGCACGGATTTTCCGACCGCGATTTTATGTTTTAACGACCTGCAGGCTCTGGCAGTTATGACAGTGCTTAAAGAGATGGAAATTAAAGTCCCCGATGAAATATCTATAGTCGGAAACGATGATATTTATTATGCAAAAATATACCCTGTGCCATTGACAACTATAAGGGCGCCGCAGCATGAAATCGGAAGGAAGGCAGCAGAAATTCTAATAAGAAATATTGAATCTCCCGCTATACTTCAGACCGAACAGATAATTTTCGAAACTGAGTTCATAGTCAGAGAATCAACAAAAGTGCTGAGCGTATAGGATATGTTTTCTATATAAATATCATTCAAAACTCTCTCTATATATATAGAGGAGAAGAAAATCTGGATAGTTTTCGCCTGGAAAAAGTTTTTGCAGGATTGGTTTCAAGAATCTGTGATTTCTGACAAAAAAAGCGAAAAAGGAGTCGCGTTGATGAAATTGCTCCTTGACTTGCTGTACATTTATTTGTACAATATAAAACGGTTCAATTATATTTGAACTGATAAAATATGCAAATTTAAATTTCAATAAATAATATACCAAACCCCAAAGTGAAGGAAAGAAAATATGATAAACAGATTTTTCAAAAACATTGATAAACCTATACCTTACGAAGGTAAGGACTCGAAAAATCCGCTGGCGTTCAAGTACTATGACAGGAATAAAAAGGTCGGCAACAAGACCATGGCGGAACATCTTCGCTTTTCAGTCGCCTTCTGGCACACGATGCTGGGAAGCGGTGCTGATATGTTTGGCGGACCGAGTTTTACAAGAGAATGGCGTACAGCTTCGGATCCGATGCAGCGCGCAAAGGATACTATGGAAGCAAATTTTGAATTCCTGCAGAAGTGCGGAATAGATTACTGGTGTTTCCATGATCGCGATATCGCACCGGAAGGCGCAAATTTTGCGGAATCCTGCAAAAATCTTGAAGAAATGGTTGGAGTGGCAAAGAAGTATCAAAATGAAACCGGTATTAAACTGCTTTGGGGCACTGCAAACTTATTCGGTAATGCAATTTATTCACAGGGTGCCGGATCGAGCCCGAATGCACATG
Source organism: Bacteroidota bacterium (assembly GCA_016928255.1). Lineage (GTDB taxonomy): Bacteria > Bacteroidota > Ignavibacteria > UBA10030 > UBA10030 > Fen-1298. Next base: position 1,222 of record JAFGLB010000213.1, on the reverse strand, counting down.
TAATGGCAACTGCGATCGCACAGGTTAAAAATGCAATAGATGCCACGAAAGAACTCGGCGGTGAAAACTATGTATTCTGGGGCGGACGTGAAGGATACGAGACGCTGATTAACACCGATCTGAAAAAAGAAATGGAAAAAATGACACGTTTCTTCCAGATGGCGGTAGACTATAAAAACAAACTCGGATATAAATGCCAGTTCCTAATCGAACCGAAACCATGCGAGCCAACAAAGCACCAGTATGATTCAGATGCGGCAACAACATTATACTTCCTGAAAGAGCATGGCTTATACGATCATTTCAAATTGAACATCGAAGCAAATCATGCCACACTTGCAGGCAGTACTTTCGAACATGAACTTGCAGTCGCATCAGCGGCCGGAAAACTCGGAAGCGTGGATGCAAACAGAGGCGACTTGCTGCTTGGATGGGACACAGATCAATTCCCGACGGATATCTACAGCACAACATTCGCAATGATGATCATTCTGGACCAGGGCGGTCTTGGAACAGGCGGATTAAACTTCGATGCAAAAGTACGCCGTGCTTCAAACGATCCGACCGACCTGTTCTATGCACATATCGGCGGTATGGATGCATTTGCAAAAGGCCTCCTAGTTGCACAAAAGATGATCGAAGACAAGGCATTAAGCAAATTTATCGATGAAAGATACAGCAGCCACAATTCCGGAATCGGCCAGCAGATTATGTCCGGCAAAGCAACAATGGAAGATGTAGACAAATGGGTTCGCGGTGAAAAGAATCCTGTTCTGCAGAGCGGCCGTCAGGAAATGCTGGAGAATATTATCAATTCCTATATTTCCTAGGTGGTTGGTGATTAAATTCCGAAAGGGCTTTAATTATTATATTAAGGGCGATTGTCGTAACGGCATCGCCCTTAATAGGTTTCAGATTTACGGTAAGGTACCGGGCTCCGTCGTTGCAATGAAAATTTTTTTAGAATTATCGCCGGACGAATCAACTACTCCTCGTTTTACAACCGTAAAGTCACACAAAAGCCCGCTCTTAACGCCGCTGCTGATTTAGCCCCGGCTTCAAAGAGATTTTCGAAAAGCATCTTGACAATAACAGTAAACTAACAATCAACTAAAATGTAAACAATCGTGCATAATTCTGTAAATTCATAACAGAGATTTCACGGTAGGAGTCAATAAATGGCAGAAAATAAAGATATAGAAATTGTGGCAGCAGGGCATAC
>JAFGLB010000212.1 GCA_016928255.1 Bacteroidota bacterium | reverse complement strand
TTCTGTAAATTCATAACAGAGATTTCACGGTAGGAGTCAATAAATGGCAGAAAATAAAGATATAGAAATTGTGGCAGCAGGGCATACTTGTCTTGACCTGATACCTGCATTTACAATTGAAGGTAAAGTGGATAAGCTTACGGATGTGCTTTTGCCGGGTAAAATGATCAATATGGGTAAATGCGTTGTAGTAGGCGGAGGCCCTGTTACCAATTCCGGTGTTTCTATCAGACGGCTGGGTGTAAAAACCGAGTTAATCGGAAAAGTCGGAAACGATGATTTCGGAAGGCAGATACTTGACTGGTACGAAAAAAATGAAGGTCATTTTCAGGGTATCAAATCTGTTGAAGGAGAATCGACTTCATATACAATTGCTATTTGCATACCCGGAATAGACAGATTCTATTTACATCATTGCGGTGCGAACGATACGTTCGGCTACGAGGATATGGATTTTGATCTCGTGAAGCGTTCGAAGCTTATGCTTTTCGGATACCCGCCCTGGATGAGCAAAATTTATGAAAATACAGGTAAAGAATTAACAAGGATACTGAAGAAAGCAAAAGAACTTGGAACAACAACTGCATTGGATCTTTCACTTCCCGATGTCAACAGCCGTGCAGGTCAGGTTGATTGGAAAGCAATTCTGAAAGACTGGGTGCCGCTTACAGATATTATGGTCCCGAGTGCCGAAGAAGTATTCTATTTCCTTCATAAAGAAAAGTTTCTTGCAATAAAGGCTAAGCTGGGTCCGAAAGAAGCAATTCTGGATCATATGTCTGTCAGTGAGATTTCCGATCTTGGAAAAGAACTTATTAATATGGGTACTGCAATTGCGATGGTTAAATGCGGTAACAGAGGGTTATATATAAGGACATCAGATAAAGACCGGCTTTCAAAATTGGGCGCAGCAGGATGCAAAGATATCGAGAACTGGGCAAACAGAGAATTGTGGTTCCCTGTATACCAGGAAGAAAAATTTGTCGGTGCATTAGGTTCCGGTGATTCTGCAATTGCCGGATTCCTCTCAGCTTTTGTCAAAGACAATTCAATTGAGAACTGCCTGCGGTACGCTAACGCAGCGGGCAGCATGAATGTTACGGTTCCCGACGGCCTTTCATGGAACAAGGGATTCGATGATTTGACAAAGCGTATAAAAGCAGGATGGAAGACAAGGGATATGAAAATTGACGAGGCCGGCTGGAAATTGCAGAGTCAATTCTGGGTCGGACCTGATAATCGCGGTAAGTGGGAATCTTAAACAATAAAATTACAGGAGATTTTAAAATGGCAAAGAAAAACAATGCAAAAAGAGATGCATTCGTTGCTAAGTTATTAGCAAAGATGACTATTGCAGAGAAAGTCGGCCAGCTCTTGACATTCACACGGCGCGGAGCAATGTTGACTCCGAGTACTATCGAACAGATCACCAAGCTCCAATGCGGTGGTCTTTGCCTCGAGCCGTATGCGGTTGAGACCTGCAAGAATCTTTACTGGGGAAATTCCCAGCTGGATAAAAACTTCAAAAAACCCGCCGATTATTTCACAATTGCAAATAATTATTTTGCAGGCAAATCCTTCGGTATCAGTATTACTCCCGGTGATTACACAAAGGATCTGAACAAACTGCAGAAACTTGCAATGGGAAGAAGAGTCGGAATTCCTCTTCACATGACAATCGATTTTGAAGGCGACTTTAAAAACGATTATATGTCCGGCGGAATCAGGCAGTTCCCGGCACCTATGGGTATGGCCGCAATCGGAGATGCAAAGACTACTTATCAGATCGGTTTGACAATTGCTAAACAGCTGAGCAACATGGGTGTTACCCAAATGTATTCGCCGGTCTGCGATGTGAATATCAATCCCAAGAATCCTGAAATCGGCGTCAGGTCGTTCAGCGACGACCCTGAGACCTGCGCAAAGCATGCGGTTGCTTTGTTGAAAGGTTTCCAGGACGGCGGTATTGCAGCAACAGCAAAACACTTCCCGGGCAGAGGCGCATCGGACACGGATGCTCACGATGTTCTTGAAGTAATTAAAGCTGATAAACAAAGGATGCAGGAAGTTGAATTATATCCGTTCAAAGCCGCAATAAAAGCGGGAGTCAAGGCGATTATGACCGGACATTCCATTTATCCGGCATATGATGATAAGTACCCGACAACATTGTCGGAAAGAATTATAAAAGGACTTTTAAGAGAAGAACTTGGATTCGACGGAGTTATCGTTACAGATGCTATCGGTATGGCTGCAATTTTAAAACAATGGCCGCTTCCGCAGGCATGCGCAAAGGCAATAAAGGTCGGCTGCGATACGATCTTGCTGAAAGCAGACGACGAATCCAGGTCGCAGTGTTTCTTCGGAGTAAAGATGGCTGTTGAGAGCGGAGAAATTCCTGAAGAAAGACTTGATGAAGCGGTAACACGCCTGTTGAGAATGAAGTACGATCAGGGCCTGTTTGAAACAGCAGGAAAGAAGAGCCCGGAAAAAGCTCAGGCATTTGCGATGAGCAGGCCGGTTATCAATCTTTCATGGGAAGTTGCAAAGAAGGCATTGATTGTAATTCGCGATAATAAGATGCTGCCGCTGAATCCAAAAGAGAGAATGCTTGTAATCGAACAGCGCATACCTTATGAATTCTGCGGAAAAGATCCTTATATGCACCAGCATATGTTCTGCGAAGATATGGTTGAGTATTCGCACAACCTGATTCTTGCAGATACCGATTTTGCAGCGCATGAGGATGAGCTTGAAGAGTGCCTCGAGCTTGCCAAGCAGGTAGATACGGTGGTTATGACCAACTATTATGCCCGTATAGTTAAGACAGGAAATAACAGGCTGCTCGTAAAGAAACTCAAAGAGATGGGTAAAAAAGTAGTAGTTGTAACAAATTACCCGTATGTCGAAGGTACTACAAACGAAGCCGATGCGGTAATCTGCAATTTCAGCGGAACACCGGATTCGATAAAAGCTGCAGTCGGAGTGCTGTTTGGAAAGATCAAGCCGTCTGCAAAAACGAAACTTCCAATAAAACTCGGTGCACAGGTGGAAGCTCCGATTAGAAAGCCTATATCGAAAAAAGGTCAAACCCTTGATTTATCTTACTGCTAAGATAAATATTAATAATAAATAACAATCTACCGGCGAGTTCGGTAATGTCAGTCTAGAAAAAAAATATTGAAGAAAGAATCATGGCAAAATCTCATAGTTTAAAAACGAACGACATATTTACAATATCCGGCAAACAAATCTCCGATATATATGTCAAAAATAAAATGACAGTACACTTCCAGGGAATGTCGAAGACTCTTCAGTTTCCTCATACTATCGCTCTCCAGGGTGCACCAACCTGTTCGATAGGTATTTCTCCAGAAGGTCTTTATAACAGACTGAATAATGCCGGTAGATTGATTTTATTAAATCAGAATGCAATTCAATTAGCATCCGCGCCGTTTATATGCTTTGGCGATAAAAAATATATGCTGACTGCAAGAAATCCTCTAGCAGTTGAAGGTCCGGACGATGTTCCCGCTCTTAAGAATTATTACCACCCTGCACTCGAAGAAAAACAGGTATCAATTTCACTGGCCACGCCGCTGGCGGAAATGTCGTACAAGCTGGGCAAAGTTCAGGTGACAAGAAGATTTGTATCTCCTTTGCTTTCAGGAAAAAAAGATACTCTAATGCCTGTAAGTGTTGAGGAGTATGAGGTAAAAAACACTTCAAAAAATGCCCAGGAAGTAATTCTGGTTATTCCGAAACCGTCGCTTGTAAATCTTCAGGAGAAGGAATTAAAACCGACAGATCAGGACACCGCATATGTATGTTCGGCCGCTGTGAAAGGCCATTTGCACG
>JAFGLB010000211.1 GCA_016928255.1 Bacteroidota bacterium | reverse complement strand
TTCTGCTTCAGGTACATCCGGCAATCATGAAAAAAATAATGAGAATAGAGTGAGAACGGAACGAAGATTGAACAGGCTGGAACAGGTGCTCAGGCAGCGGCAGCCGGATTTAACCGTTGTTATGGAGAATATTCATGATCCGCATAATGTCAGTGCAATACTGAGGTCAAGCGATGCAGCAGGCGTTATGGAAGTCCAGCTTGTATACACAGGCACGGAATTTCCTGATCTCGGTAAAAAAAGCTCAGCAAGTGCAAAAAAATGGGTGGAGTGCAGGCGCTTTAAAAGTATCGAAGAATGTTACAAGAAACTGCATGAGGAAAAATATACGGTGTATGCAACCCATCTGGAAGTATCTGCCAGAACACCGTATGAAATCGATATGACAAAAAAAACGGCTTTTGTTGTCGGCAACGAGCATGAAGGCGTTTCGGCCGAAGCGGCGCGGCTTGCCGACGGGATACTTCAAATTCCCATGCTTGGAATGATTCAAAGTCTTAATGTATCCGTTGCAACAGCGATTATTTTATTCGAAGCGGTACGCCAGCGTATTAACGCTGGGCATTATGCAGAGGCAAAACTGCCCGAGATTGAGCTAAAACAGCTTTTAAAAAAATGGGCAATGAAAGAATAATTCATCGGTTATAAATGGATAATTCCGGTATAATTAAAATATTTGTAAAAGAATTGGAAGTCTATTCGAAACGGAAATTATTCTATCCGTCGGAAATTGCGGAGTTACTGCAGGCAGTATCTGAATCGGGTGCTGAAAAAGAATTCGAGGAACTGATTTTTCAGGCGAAATTTCTCTCAAGAACACGAGAAGTGATTAACCGGGTCGGTCCGGGTACCGATGGATATGATAAGCTGTCGCTTGAATTTCAATCAGGCATAAAAAAAGCCGTAAATACACTGGATTCAATTCTTATAAAATCTTCTGCCCGGCATGTTTCAAAAATTAAAAGCTTAATTGACTCGAAGGATACCGAGAAATTAAATTATATAATGGATTTATTTCACGATTTGGGCTGGATAAAAAACTGGCAGATTGACGGCAGGCCCCTTCCTTATAGTGCTGGTTTAAAAAAAATACAAAGCCTTGAACAAGAACCGGGCCGGGAAGGCCAATTACCTCTATCCCGAATTCGGAAAAGCGCATTACTTGCTGCCGGATTTTTTATCTTGCTCCTCTTCTTTGATCCTCCCGTGACAGTAATCGGATGGATCCTTATGCTGGGTATTGCCGTATTCCTTGTGTATATTATAATTCAAATTTTTATATTAAGTAAAACTAGATCGGCCAGGTAATGATGAATCGAAAATATTTTATCTCTTTTATATTTGTATTTATTTTTTTTGGTTATGGTTTTTGCGCCCAACCCGTTGTCAGAACCGGAATTGATGTATTAAAAGAACGGAATTTTGATATACTGAAGGGCAAGCGCGTAGGTCTTATAACAAATCCGACCGGTGTTACATATGATCTGAAAAGCACGATAGATGTTCTATATGAAGCGCAGGGAATAGAATTAAAGGCGCTTTTCAGTCCTGAACATGGAATCAGGGGTGATCTGGATGCCGGGAAGGAAATTAACGGCTATTATGATAAAAGAACAGGACTGCCGGTATATTCTCTCTATGGAAAGACCAGAAAGCCGACAAAAGATATGTTAAAGAACATCGATATACTGGTTTATGATATTCAGGACATAGGCGTGCGCTCTTATACTTTTATTTCTACCATGGGTCTTGCTATGGAAGCTGCAGCGGAGAACAATATCGGATTTGTTGTGCTGGACAGGCCTAATCCGCTTTCAGGCACCAAAGTGGAAGGGCCTATGGTGGAATCTAAATTCAAATCTTTTATAAGTGCTTATCAGATTCCATACGTGTACGGAATGACGGCCGGTGAACTGGCAAGGATGATAAATGGAGAACAATGGCTGAACGGCGGCAGTGTTTGCAGTCTCACAGTTATTCCCATGAACGGATGGAAAAGATCTATGTGGTGGGACGAAACAGGATTGATCTGGGTGCCTACATCGCCGCATATTCCCCATTCTTCTACAACGCTATTCTATGTTTTAACCGGCCTACTGGGCGAGTTAGGTACTGCAAATCAGGGCATAGGTTATACACTCCCCTTTGAACTGGTCGGTGCTCCATGGATAGATGGATTTGCACTCGCGCGCCATCTGAATTTTCTCGATATACCCGGTGTTATGTTTCGTCAGATCTCCTATGTTCCATTTTATAAGGATACGACCGGAATCCGCTATAAAGGCGTGCAGATTCATATTACAGACAGGAATATACTGGATATCGAACGTATTCAGATCGCTATTCTGGATGCTTTGGTACGATTGTTTCCTGAATATGATATTTTTGATCGGGCAAAGCCGGAAAAAATTCTATCATTCGATAAAGCGGTTGGGACTGATGAAATACGGAGAGCGTTGCAGAACCGAATGCCAATCGGTGATATTCTCAAGCAGATAGACCAGCAGCGCGCAGAATTTATGGTAAAGCGGTATAACTATCTTTTATATGATTAAATATTCTGTCCGGTGCGTTGCATTTCATTCAATGCTTCATTATTTTAATTAATAACTGATGTTACGCAGAGAAGATAAATTGCCACGACTTCTGGATAATTGCCACGACCTTTAGGTCGTGGAACTGAATTAATACAATGGAGCGGGCTTTAGCCCAATAGAATTGTGGTAAATGGGGTTAAAACCCGATTATGCTTTTGATTTTCTAATCCACGAGCTGAAGCTCGTGGCAATAAAGGTTTATCAGACATGTCTCCTGCAATCTGTGTAACGTGAGTTAATAACAACAATGCTTCTCCTTTTAAAAATATGTCCATGGAGCAATATAAATCAGGTCATCTGGATCTGAAAGAAAGCATCTGTCTACTCTTCCCTCGCTCAACGGAAAACGAGTCTCTAAAGCCATCGCTAAATTTTAATTATCACTGCCTTAATAAAACGGGTAAGCAGTATATTACTTTAAGGAGAATTTGAAGTGTTCTTATTTTTTTTAAAGCTGCTGTTTCTTATCCCGGTTACATTGTTTTTTTCTGTCTGGGCCCTTTTAACCGTTCCTTTCGATAAAAGCGGCAAATACTTTCGTTTGTCGCCATGGCTTTGGTCAAAGGTTATTTTTTGGACATCCGGCATGAAGGTCTCTGTAAAAGGATATGAAGGACTGGAGACTGCCAGGCCTTATGTTTTTGTTTCAAACCATGCGAGTATGTTCGATATCCCGACTGTGGTTGTAGCACTCAAAGGAAATGTAAATATTGTCTTTAAAAAAGAACTGATATATGTGCCTGTCTGGGGATGGGCACTGCGTTTCGGCCATTTTATTATGATCGATCGATCTAATCCGCGTAAAGCTATGGCCAGTATTGAGCGGGCCGCCGAGTCTATCCGTAAAGGCAGTTCAGTTATTTTATTCCCTGAAGGCACAAGAACGACGGATGGTAAATTGCAGCTGTTTAAACGCGGTGCGTTTTCCCTGGCAGCCAAAGCCGGAGTCCCTGTCGTGCCTCTTACTATTAATGGTACATTCACAATAATGCCCAAAGGAACATTAAAAGTCATACCGGCAAACATTTCAGTAATTATCGGCAAACCAATTCCTGCCGCGAACTCAGAAGGAAAGGATGCGGAGTTGAAATTAATGGAACAAGCTTACCGGGCAATCGAAAAAGAATATGTCAATCAGGAATAAGGTTCTTATTAAAGATGCAAAAATTTGTAAATGTGTCTAATATTATTAATGGTAAATCATGAAAACTGACAAACAAAAAGTAATCGGTATTATACCATCACGGTATGCCTCTCAGCGCCTATCTGTGAAACCATTGATAGATTTACTCGGGAAACCGATGGTGCAGCGTGTCTATGAACAAACAAAGAAGGCCCGCCTGCTGAATGATGTTATTGTGGCAACAGACGATCCTCGTATTGAGAAATGTGTTATTGGATTTGGAGGTGAAGTTATTTTAACGTCGACTGATATACAAAGCGGGAGCGATCGGGTTGCAGCTGCAGCTTCTCAAATAGAAGGTGACATATTTGTAAATATTCAGGGCGACGAACCGCTGATTGCACCGGAAATGATTGACCAGGCTGTACAGCTTCTTCTTGACGATCCAGAAGCTCAAGTCGGAACTCTGGTGAGGAAAATTGATAAAGCTGCAGATGTGATAAATCCGAATATTGTTAAAGCCGTATTAAGTCATAACATGCACGCGCTTTATTTTTCCCGTTCTGCAATTCCATTTGTCCGGGATGAACCTGATGAGGCAGAGTGGCTGAATAATAATATATTTTATAAACATATCGGATTATATGTTTTTCGCAGGGATTTTTTAATGCAGTATGCAAAATTGCCGGATTCAAAATTGGAGAAAGCCGAAAAGCTGGAGCAACTGCGTATTTTGGAGGCGGGTTACAGGATAAAAACCGGTATAACGAAATATGACAGCGTTCCAATTGATACAAAAGAAGATGTTGAACGTGTTGTCAAAATACTTAATCAAATAAATACGAAATATTAAACGGACGAGCAATGGCACGTAACAATGTAAAATTTATTTTTATAACGGGAGGAGTTGTCTCTTCTTTGGGGAAAGGAATAGCGATCTCTTCTTTAGGTATGCTTTTAAAAGCACGCGGACTTAGAGTAACGATACAGAAATTTGATCCGTATATAAATGTCGATCCGGGGACGATGAATCCTTTTCAACATGGCGAGGTCTATGTAACCGAAGACGGAGCTGAAACGGATCTGGATCTCGGGCATTATGAGCGCTTTCTTAATGAGAACATGACACGTCAAAACAATAATACAACGGGTCAAGTATATTACGAAGTAATCGCCCGAGAAAGGCGCGGAGACTACCTCGGTGCGACAGTGCAGGTTATTCCTCACATCACTGACGAAATCAAACGCAGAATTTGGCGTCTTGGAAAAAACGGAAAATATGATGTGGTCATGGTGGAAATCGGCGGAACAGTCGGCGATATAGAAAGCCTTCCTTACCTCGAAGCTGTCCGACAGGTTACGCTCGACGTCGGGCGACGTAACGCGTTAAATATCCATCTCACATTGGTCCCCTATATAAAATCAGCAGACGAGATAAAAACAAAACCTACGCAGCACAGCGTAAAAACACTCCTTGAAATAGGATTGCAGCCTGATATTCTTATTTGCCGTACAGAGAGGCCTCTTACAAAAGAACTGCGTGAAAAGATTGCTCTGTTTTGCAACGTTGATACCCGTTCGGTAATAGAAGGAAGAGATGTTGAGTCGATTTATGAAGTTCCTCAAATGTACGAAAAAGAGGAATTGCCGCGAATTGTAATCGAAAAACTCAACTTAAAATGTTCAAAACCGGATCTTAAACGTTGGACAAGATTTGTAAATAAACTGAAGAATCCGAAAGGCTGCGTAAAGATTGCCGTATGCGGGAAATATATTGAATTGCAGGATGCATATAAGAGCATCTCAGAAGCTTTTGTTCATGCAGGAGCGGAAAACGATGCGGCTGTACAGCTTGAATGGATAAAAGCCGAAGATCTGGAACAGCACGGGGCAGAAAAATATTTATCCGGAGCTGCCGGCCTGTTGGTGCCATGGGGATTCGGTAACCGCGGAATAGAAGGAAAAATAGAAGCCATCAGATTTGCCCGCGAGAAAAAAATTCCTTTTTTCGGCATATGCCTCGGATTGCAGTGTGCCGTTATCGAATTTGCCAGGAATGTATGCGGAATGAAGGATGCTAACAGCACGGAATTCCGTAAAACGAAACAGAATGTCATCGACATGATGATTGAACAAAAATCAGTGCGTAATCTTGGGGGAACGATGCGCCTGGGTGCATATCCATGCACGATCCAAAAAGGAACAAAAGCGTATGCGGCTTATAAGAAGGAAATGGTTACTGAACGGCATAGGCATCGGTATGAGGTAAATAATAAATTCAGGAAAAAACTGGCTGAAAACGGACTTGTATTCAGCGGTATTTATACGAATAATGACCTCGTTGAAATCATTGAACTGCCGGATCATCCATGGTTCCTTGCTGTTCAATTTCACCCTGAATTAAAATCAAGGCCCGTCGCACCGCATCCGTTGTTTTCGAGTTTTGTTAAGGCGGTTAAAGAAAATTAAGGCAGGAAATAAAAAAAGTACGCTCCTGAAGTAAGGGGGGAAACTCCAGGAGCGTTGACACCGTTTCAAAACCACATATCCACCAGATGTGGCTGTTAATAGAAACGGCGAGTAATTATCGATTTCATTATTTAACGAATCCCTCTTTATTATATAAACAACAAAACGTGCTGAAAATGTTCCTTAAATCGTCCGCTGCTGCTGCAGTTAATCAACTTCTGTTATTAATATATTCATTCAGCGTGCCAGCGAGATTCTTATTTTACTTTTTTGATCAAAAATGATATAACGACTGAATAATAAGGCGAGAAACGCTTTAATAAGAAAGACAATGATAAATTTCAGTATTTGATAAATATGTAACTTCTACAAAAGAATTGACTTTTTTAGCGGGTAATTTTAAGCGGCGAGAGATGTGGATGCAACAATATTTTTGGATTTTAAGATGTTTGAATTTTGCAGCCTTGTTGGCTATCTTCATTCGACATCTTCAAAATGAGTGCTGTCCTATAAGAAAGTAATCCTGTCATTCCCGCGGATTTTTAGCGGGAATCTTATTACTATAAGTATTAAAAATATTTAACTTTTACAGGAATGAATACTTTAGGGACAGCTCCAAAAAGTAATTTTGAACACATAACGGTGGGAAGTAGTTGGATGGATTTGCGAGGCAGAACGGTTTTTGGTGATAAAGGACAGTTTATTTTTAAATTACAATGATAAGTAAGAATGACAAATAGGGATAACATAAAGCTGGATTCTCAAACGCCTCTGCAGTATATCAAAGGTGTCGGGCCGAAACGTGCAGAGGCATTATCGGATCTTGGAATCACGAGTATTAAAGATCTTCTTTATTATTTTCCCCGCGGTTATCTTGACCGCAGCCAGGTTGTTCGTATTGCCGATCTTCGGAAACATGTTGAGAACGGCAGACCTGTGACTGTCTTTGCCGAAGTATTCCGACAGGAGGCAAGACGCACAAAACGCGGTAATAAACTTATATTTCTTCTTACGGTTAAAGATGAGAGCGGATTTCTAACGTGTGTTTGGTTCGAGGGATTTCAGTGGTTAAAGAATACGTTTGAAAACGGAGAATTCCTTGCTCTTTCCGCTGTCCCGGCATTAGATAAATTGAAACGGCCTCAGTTTATTCATCCGCAGTATGACAGATTAAAAAGTGCGGAAGAAGATGAGCCTGACTGGGGAAAACTTTTCAATACCGGCAGTATTATTCCCAAGTACAGCTCAAGTGCCGAGCTGGAAAGAGTCGGACTCGACAGCCGGGGATTTCGCCGCATCATCCGCAATGCAGTTGACCGTCATATATCTTCCATCGATGAGATACTTTCAAGCGATATAATCCAACGTCAGGATTTATGCGATGAAAAATCGGCTCTAAAATCAATCCATTTCCCGCCGGACTTCAACGAACTGGAGAATGCACGAAGGCGGCTGAAATTTGATGAGCTTTTTTTTCTTCAGTTGATGCTGGCACTGCGAAAACGGAATGCACAGCAGCAGCTGCGCGGGATGACGTATGATGTCGAAAGCAAGCTTGCGCACCAGCTTGTTAATGCACTTAATTTTGAATTGACAAAGGCACAAAGAAAAGTACTCCGCGAGATCATAGATGATTTAAAGTCGCCTTATCCTATGAACCGTCTTTTGCAGGGCGATGTCGGCAGCGGCAAGACCATAGTGGCGTTATGCACGGCGCTCCTTGCAGTTGAAAATGGTTTCCAGACGGCTTTTATGGCTCCGACGGAAATACTTGCAGAACAGCACTACCAGACGATTACAGAATTACTGAAAAGCCTGCCGGTTAATGTAAGGCTGCTTGTCGGCGGGCAGAGAAAAAAACTTCGCGATGATATACTGGAAGACATTCGCCGGGGAAGCGCACAGATAGTTGTCGGAACGCATGCACTGGTGGAGGAGAAAGTGGATTTTTTAAATTTAGGACTTGTTATAGTCGATGAACAGCACAGATTCGGAGTAATGCAGCGGGCCGGACTCCGTTCGAAAGGAACGAATCCCGATACACTCATCATGACGGCAACACCCATCCCGCGGACATTGGCAATGACATTGTACGGCGATCTTGAAGTATCGGTTATCGATGAAATGCCTGCGAATCGCAAGCCGGTTCGCACCGCACTCAGGACGGAAAAAGAAAAAGCACGCGTATATCAATTTGTGAAGGAAGAAATAAGCCGCGGCAGGCAGGCATATATTGTTTTTCCTCTTATTGAAGAATCTGAAAAAATCGATCTGAAAGCGGCGGCAAGGGAATACGAACATCTTCAAAAAAATATTTTTCCTGAATTTAAACTCGGTTTGCTGCATGGCCGGATGAAATCTGAGATGAAGGAAGCAGTAATGCATGAATTTAAAAAAGGAGAGATGAATATACTGATATCGACGACTGTTATAGAAGTCGGTGTTGATGTTCCGAATGCTTCAATAATGATAATTGAGAATGCAGAACGTTTCGGGCTTGCGCAGCTGCATCAGCTGCGCGGCAGAGTCGGAAGAGGGCCGGATCAATCTTATTGCATTTTAATTGCAGATTACGGCTGGTTTGATATGCAAAAAAAAGGCGGAGATATACTGGAAATACTAGGCGAGAAAGAAAATGCGCGTGTTCGGCTGGAGACAATGGTGCAGACAACCGATGGATTCAAAATATCGGAAATAGATTTAAAACTGCGCGGCCCCGGAGAATTTTTTGGAACTCGGCAGAGCGGATTGCCGGGATTGCGCATAGCAAATCCGGTTGACGACGCGGAACTTCTTACTAAAGCCAGGAAGGAAGCATTCGATCTTGTAAAGAATGATCCGCACATTCGTAGAGAAGAAAATATATACATAAAATATTTTTTTGAAAAAAAGTTTAGAAATATTCTTGAGCTGGGAAAGATTGGATGACAAAAATGTTTATAAGAAAAATATTGTTTAAAAAAAATATTTTGTCGTAGTCCTTACATGATTTCTGCCGATCACCTCATCAGAAAAAAAAATGCATTTCTTTGTCAAAAAAACTTGACAACGAATTATAAAGCATTATATTAGTATCAGTAATTACTGTTGTTCATTGAAACAGCAAAGCAGATCAGTCACACTTGAAAGGTCGATCGTACCGTTTGCTAAAGCGACTGAACGTGGCTCTCGTCTACAATGTAAAGAAGGATAGCGGAGAAGATATACTTAGTAGAGGAAGCATGCCGGATAGAATGAGTATGAGTGATATCTCCGGTGACGAAAATCCGAATTCAAAAAAGACGAGTGCCGATACATATGCAGAATGGGATACTGAAGAAACCATTCTAGCCGTTAAGACGGCGCTTGAGTTGAATCACGAAGTTACTCTTATAGAAGCCAACGAGGAATCCTACCTAAAACTCCTCTGTGCACGTCCAGATATTGTCTTCAACATTGCAGAAGGATTTAGAGGACCGTCACGGGAAGCACAAATTCCCGCAATGCTTGAGATGCTCGGAATTCCGTATACGGGTTCCGACGCGATAACACTGGGAATTTGTCTTGATAAGTCCCGTGCAAAAGAAATACTTGCATATTACAGAATACCAACACCTACCTTCACGGTAGTCGATTCAATAGAACAACTTTCTAATTTTGATGATTTCCTGCCCTGCATTGTTAAGCCCCTGCATGAAGGATCAAGCAAAGGTATTTTTAATTCTTCGGTTGTTTATACAAACGACCAGCTTAGAAGGCAGGCTGGACGAGTGTTTTTTGAATATGAAGAACCTGCCATAGTTGAGAAGTTCCTGAGCGGGAGAGAATTTACTGTGGGCCTAATAGGCAACGGATCTGATATCCAGATATTACCGATCGTGGAAATCCGCTTCGATTCGCTCCCTGATGGTGTCAATCCTATTTATTCATACGAGGCAAAGTGGATATGGGATTCATTGGATAATCCGCTTGATGTCCATGAATGCCCGGCCAATATACCGGTAAAGCTTAAAAGGGATATTGAAACAGTATGTCGTGATACATACAGGATTTTACGGTGCCGTGATTGGTGCCGAATTGACATTCGGCTTGATGATGACGGCCAGCCTTATGTGCTGGAAGTTAATCCTTTGCCGGGAATTTTGCCGAATCCTAACGAACATTCCTGTTTTCCTCAGGCTGCCAGAGTTGCAGGAATGGATTATCACAGTATGGTAAATGCTGTGTTGGAAGCTGCAATAAAACGATATGGTTTATTAAAAGAAGAATAAAGAAATGCCTGAAAAACCGCGTATTACTATAGTATTCAATGAATTAATAATGGAACCGGAAGAAGCGAGAAGATTTGCGGTTGAAGCCGGAAAAGCCATGGCTTTGAGTTCTTCCTCAAATATAAACTCAATAGTCGATAATGTAATAGATCTTTCAGAAATCGGCGTTATTGAGGAACGGGAAAAAATGTGCGAAGCCCTGCAGAGAAAAGGATACGATGCTTCGGTTTTTAATGTTAACGGCGATATAAAACGGTTAATAAAGTATCTTGAAGAAACAAAAATTGATCTCATATTCAATTTCTGCGAGTCTATCAAAGGATTGGCAATCAATGAAATGCATGTTGCCGGAATTTATGAACTTATGGGCGTCCCTTACACAGGGGCCGGATCGCTTGCTCTCGGCACTTGCTTAAACAAAGTGAGAACAAAAATAATTTTAGATGCATATGGAATACCTACTGCACAGCATATCCTTTATAAGAAAGCCGAAGAAATCAGTCTCGACGATTTGCGGCTGAAATTTCCATTGTTTGTGAAACCGTCTCGCGAGGACGCAAGTATCGGAATTGAAAATTCATCGGTTGTGTATAATCCGGAATCACTGCGCCAGCGCGTGACTACAGTTATCACAACTTATAATCAGCCGGCTTTAGTCGAAGAATACATTGAAGGAAGAGAACTGAATGTTGCAATAATAGGCAACGAACAACCGATAGTCCTTCCGATTTCGGAAATTGATTTTTCAAAACTGCCGCCCGACTATCCAAAGATTGTCACTTACAATGCCAAGTGGGTGGAGGGAACTGCCGAATTTGTTGGTACTGTAGGAACCTGTCCTGCAAAGCTTGATCCCGCGATCGAAAAAAAGGTATGCGATATTGCGAAGAAGGCGTACAAAATAATGGAAATCCGGGATTATGCCCGGGTGGATATCAGGCTGGATGCGGAAAATACACCGTATGTACTGGAAGTGAATCCGAATCCTGACATTTCTCGTGATACAGGTTTTGCCCGTTCTGCGAGGGCAGCAGGTATGACTTTTGAAGATATGCTGGCAAAAATTGTTGAGACAGCTCTTGGACGGATCCGTCAATAATATTATGCCGATCAGAAAATTTGAAAAGTCGGACATACAGCAGTTATCGGAGATCGTAAGAGAGACAAAAGTGTTTCACGAAGAAGAAGTGAATGTAGCTATAGAATTGATGGAGATTGCAGCGAACGAAAAAGATCAGAAGGACTATTTATTGTACTCGTACGTGGATGAGAATAACACTTTGCAGGGGTATTACTGCATGGGGCCTACTCCTATGACGAAGTCGACTTTCGATCTCTATTGGATTGCGGTTCACCCGCGCATGCATAGAAAGAAGATCGGGAAAGAATTGCTGGAACATTGCGAACAGCAAGTGAAGGAAATGGGAGGGAAATTGCTGGTCGTCGAAACATCATCACAACCGAAGTACGAACCCACACGTAAGTTTTATCTCCGTAATCATTATATAGAATCGGCAAATATTAAAGACTATTATGCACCGGGCGACAACCTGGTCATCTATACCAAACACTTCTAAGGAGCAGGCGCATACTTTATGGAACTATGGCAAGAAATGCTAAGACAGAGCGTAGACAGTTCGAAAGATCTGGTCGAGAGGTTTGGCTTCGACACGGCAACTGCCGAAAAGCTCAATAGTTTTTTTCATATTAGAATTAACCCGTATTACCTGAGTTTGATTCGATATCCCGGGGATCCCATTTGGCGGCAGTGTATTCCCGATTCGATCGAACTTAAAGATGATAATGCTCAAGAGGATCCTTTAAATGAAGATGCTGACAGCCCTGTGCCAAGCATAACACACCGCTATCCCGACAGGGCGCTTTTTCTTATTACCAGCCAATGCTCGATGTATTGCCGTTTTTGCACACGGAAAAGAAAAGTCAGTGATTCGACAAAAATTAATGCAAAGTACATTCAGCGTGGATTGGAATATATAGGTTCGCATTCTGAAATAAGGGATGTGATTGTTTCAGGCGGTGATCCCTTGATGGTGACCGACTACGCATTAGAAAAAGTTCTGGCAGGGCTTCGTGAGATCCCGCATGTGGAAATTATTCGCATCGGCACGAAAATACCCTGCGTCCTGCCGCAGCGAGTAACACCAAAGCTCTGCAGAATTCTTAAAAAATATCATCCTATATACATAAATACACATTTTAATCACCCATGGGAATGCACACCGGAAGCAGAACGGGCATGCAATATGCTGGCGGATGCAGGAATTCCCGTAGGCAATCAGTCTGTTTTGCTGAAAGGTGTTAACGATAATGCTGAAGTTATGCTTCAACTTCACCGAAAAATGCTCAAGATGCGGGTACGTCCTTATTATATCTATCAGGCAGATCTAACAAAAGGAACGAATCATTTCAGAACACCTGTGAGAGTCGGACTGGATATTATGGATAAATTACGGGGTCATACATCCGGACTAGCAATTCCTTATTATGTTATAGATGCACCCGGCGGAGGAGGTAAAATTCCATTATTGCCGCAGTACGTTCTCGGACGTAATGGAAAAGAAATTATACTCCGCAACTACAAGTACGAAATTTATACTTATCCCGATGTCGAAGAAGCAGCCGTTAAACAACATCCGGTAGAACGGAGGTATATGCGGAAACACCAGAACAGCAGGCGCAAATATGTTGCCGCGCGGAATTCCGCAGACGATTCGGAGGAAAAAGTACTTGTAGAACAAGTTGTAAAGTAGATAATCGAATAGTACATTGAGCCCGTTCATATCTTTGTGGACGGGCTTTTTATTTGTACCCTTCCCGTTATGCTGAAAGGAGATATTCTATGCAGGAGACGAAAAATTATTCAAAGATGATAAGTGAAATTCAGGCCTTTTTAAAATCTAATAAAATCGACGGGTGGCTTCTGTATAATTTCCGCGGTTCGAATATTTTTGCTACGCGGATTCTTGCTCTGCCGGAGCATATTATGTTTACACGCCGGTATTTTTATTTTATTCCGGCAACAGGCAGTCCAAGGAAACTTGTGCATCGAATCGAAGAATGGAACCTGGATTCGCTCCCCGGTGAAAAAAGTGTTTATCTAAGCTGGAAATCGCTGGATGAAGGATTAAGAGAACTTCTCGCCGGCTCGAAATGCGTCGCCATGGAATATTCTCCGAATTGTGCAATACCTTATGTGTCGACAATAGACGGCGGAACAATAGAGCTTGTCTGTGCCTCCGGTGCTAAAGTTGTTTCATCGGCTGACCTGATTCAATATTTTGAAGCCTGCTGGGATGAGGATCAATTTAAAGAAAATGTCGAGACTGCAAAGCATTTAAGACAAATAGTAGATGCCGCATTTGAATTTATTAAAGGGAAAATTTTATCGGGCAATTCTTTAACAGAATACGACGTGCAGCAGTATATGCTGTCCGAATTTAAAAAGCGCAATCTGATTACTTCGAGCGATCCGAATTGTTCGGTCAATGCCAACAGCGCTAATCCCCATTACGAACCAACTGCAGAAATCAATTCATCGATAAAGAAAAACGATTTTGTTCTTCTTGATTTGTGGGCGAAAAAGAATTCACCGCGTTCCGTGTATGCGGATATAACCTGGACTGGATTTATCGGCGAAGCTGTGCCTGATGAATATGAAAATATATTTCAAATAGTCAGAGGCGGACGCGACGCGGCTCTGGATTTTGTTCGATCCTCAATGATGCAGGGGAAAATTATACACGGATACGAGGTCGACGATGCAGCACGTGAATACATAACTCAAAAAGGTTACGGTGAATATTTCATTCACCGTACAGGACATTCGATAGGGGAAGAAGTGCACGGCAACGGCGCCAATATGGATAACCTTGAAACACGTGATGAACGTGTCGTTTTACCGAGTACGTCCTTTTCTATCGAACCCGGTATATACATACGTGATAAATTCGGTATTAGAAGCGAAATTGATGTTTATATTACAAAAGATAGAGAAGTTGTTGTAACCGGACTTCCAATGCAGGAACATGTTGTACCGATACTGAAATAGACAATTTGATTTGATTGAATATTTGGATATGACAAAAAATGAATAATACAGTCTATTTGTACGGAATGACCATACTTTCCACTATTCATAATCTTAAAGGAAAATTTCCTGTCCCTGACACTTACCAGGAGATACAGGATACGTTTATTATACCGGGCGGCGAGGGTGCAAATTGCGCCCTTGTTCTGGCTAATTTGGGAGTGAAAGTTCAGTTGGATGGTCCATGGCTGGGTGAAAAAACAAAAGAACCTCTTCTTCAATATTTTCGTCAAAAAAATATAGACTGCTCTTTATTGAAAGTGGAAAATGGATTCGACGGCTGGCAGGATATTGTATTCTGCGACGGCAGCAGCCGGACTGTATTCGGATGGTATGTCAGGAATCTTTTCGATGGAATTAGGAGGTGGACGGTTCCCAGCGAAACCTCAATCAAAGAATGTTCATGTGCTGCGCTGGATCCGTTTTTTAGAGAAGAATCTGATTTGGCTGCAAAACTATGCATCAAACATAATAAAAAATACGTTACGGTAGATCACCATTACAAAACAACAATAACGCAAAAAGCTCATGCAATTATATGCTCGAAGGAATTTTTGGATAGAGAATATAAGGGACAGGACTATAAGACTTTACTTAGAAAGTACAAATCAGCTTGTGAAGGAATGGTAGTATTCACTTTTGGAGCCGATGATATTCTTTATACAGTACCGGATGATAGCGAAATTCAATCTTTTAAACCGTATAAAGTACCTGTTGCTGATACGTTGGGAGCCGGTGATACATTCCGTGCCGGCATTGTTTACGGTGTTCTAAACGGTTATTCGCCATATGAAATAATCCGATTTGCAGCTGCATGTGCGGGAATTGTCTGTACCAGATTCCCGTCGGTTCATAAGGCGCCAACTCTTGAGGAAGTGAATAAGCTTATTTATAATTAAATTTTTGGCAGAAACAAATATTTTAAGGAAGAAATATTAATGCATATAACAGTTATTATAGCACATCCGAATGCCGGCAGTTATAATCATGCTATTGCACAAACAGCAATAGATCAATTGAAGAAAAACGGACATGATGTTGTTTTTCATGATCTTTATTCAGAAAAATTTGATCCGTGTTATACCGCAGAGGAGTTATCCGAGGAAGCACAGCTGCCCAAAAGAATAGAATCATATTGCCGGGAAATTATGCAGACAGAGGGTATCATTATTGTTCATCCCAACTGGTGGGGGCAGCCGCCGGCAATTCTAAAAGGTTGGGTGGACAGAGTACTACGGCAGGGACTTGCATATCGATTCGAAGAAAATGATAAAGGCGAAGGCGTTCCTATTGGTTTGTTAAAGGCAAACACTGCAATAGTCTTAAATACTTCGAATACTCAACCAAAACGTGAATTAGAAGTATTCGGCGATCCGCTGCAGGCCATTTGGAAAAATTGTATCTTTGATCTGTGCGGTGTCAAGACATTTTACAGAGAAACCTTCAGCGTC
>JAFGLB010000210.1 GCA_016928255.1 Bacteroidota bacterium | reverse complement strand
TGAAGACGCATTTTTACAAACTGTAACATTGACATGGAAAAAGTTACTTTTCACACAATCTGTCCGTTTGGGAATAGAACATAGAATATCTTGATATTTGACATTGCAAAGGGTAGATTATTCTCGTTTATAATAAGGATATCGGGAGTAACGAGTAAATCTTGAAATACAGAAATTTCATATCAATCCTATCCTTCATTTGTATTTTTCCTTCACTCTTATTTTCACAGGGATTTTTACAAAAGCATAAATACGATAATTCGCTTGAACAGAAATCAACGGCAGGAACGGAAGCAAGCAAGTGGTTTGATGTTGTTTATTACCGGCTTGATTTGAAGGTTGCTACTGTGCCGATTTATTTATCTGGAAAAGTAACCATTTCGGGAACGTGCCGGACTGACAGTGCAAGCCGATTGACACTCGATCTTGCCGATAAAATGCGGATTGATTCAGTTGCTGTTGACGGCTGGAGATGTTTTTTTACTCAGAACAGGAGTTCCTTCGTTATAACACTTCCCCGTTTATATATACTCGCTGAAAGCATTTCAATAGATGTTTATTACGGCGGAATACCTTCAGCCACAGGTTTCGGCAGTTTCGTTTTTGATAATCATAACGGTATACCATGGGTATATACATTAAGCGAACCTTACGGTGCAAAAGATTGGTGGCCATGCAAAGATGATCCTGCAGATAAAGCAGATTCGGCCGATATAATTATAACGTGCAATTCGAATTTAATAGCAGGATCGCAGGGAATTCTTGCCTCGGTTATACAAAACGTAGACGGCACTGCGGCTTATCACTGGAAGGAACGGTATCCGATTGCATCTTATCTTATTTCGCTTGCAATTACAAACTACGCACAGTTTTCGAACTGGTTTCGGTATTCGGATACGGATTCCATGGAAGTGCTGAACTTTGTACTGCCAGAACATTATAATAGTGCAATACAGTCGCTCCCTCGCGTTATAGATATGCTCGCGATTTTTTCAGACCTGTTCGGCTTATATCCTTTTATTAAAGAAAAATACGGGCATGCAGAATTCGGCTGGACAGGGGCAATGGAACACCAGACAATGACTTCAACCAGTACTTTTGACGAAAATGTCATTTCGCATGAACTTGCCCATCAATGGTTCGGCAATATGATCACGTGCCGGACATGGTCTGATCTCTGGCTGAATGAAGGTTTCGCGCAGTATTCAACTGCATTGTATCTTGAAAGGCAATACGGGATCGGCGAATACTGGAATTATATGAATAACCAGATTGACAACGCTGAGACTGCACGGGGAGAACTTGGGAATCCGGATACCACCAGTGTCAGAAATTTATTCGATTCAAGACTTGTTTATTCAAAAGGAGCCGCAGTCCTTCATATGCTCCGCCATGTTCTGGGCGACAGTGTTTTCTTCCTCGCAATCCGCGAGTATGCAAACGATCCTGATTTAAAATACGGCACTGCAGCGACTCGGGATTTGCAATCCGTCTGCGAGCGTGTTTCGGGAAAAAATCTAAGTTACTTTTTCAGTCAGTGGGTATACGGCGAAGGATATCCGACATATTTGTTTTCATGGACCTGGAATGCGTCCGGTGATTCTTCAGGTGTGGTCCTGAATATAGGGCAGATCACAGGCCGCGATAATCCTGAATATTTTACCATGCCTGTCGATATCCGGATTACCGCAGCCGGCCGGGATACGACAATCACGATTTTTAACGATTCGCAGCATCAGCAGTTCGTGGTTGATTTTAATGCCAAACCGGATAATGTTGTACTGGATCCGGAGCGATGGATTATGAAGTATGTTATTCCGGGCAATGAAACGCTCCCCACCGCTTTCATGCTGGAGCAAAATTATCCCAATCCTTTTAATTCCATGACGAATATTATATATCGGCTGCAGCGGCAGGCGAACGTCAGGCTGACTGTTTATGACATGCTCGGGCGCGAAATTGAAACTGTTGTAAATGCACGTCAGACTCCCGGTATATACGAGTACCGCTGGATTCCCCGCAGCCTGGCAAGCGGAATATATATCTGCCGCTTAAAAGCAGGCAGTGAATACTTGCAGAGAAAAATGGTTATACTCAAATAATATTCAACATATTCCGTATCAATTCTCAGGTTGAAATTTGAATGAACAATAGCTAGATTATTGCGGCTTCAATAATTTTGATGAGCAATTTGAATTTTTCCCGCAGAGGTAAAGTATCATTCTAAGAGGAGTTGAATATGAAGATACTACGACTCGGCTTCCTTGCCATATTTTTCTCGTTCACCGCATTTATTCTCAGCGATCAGGTTCTTTACAGACTCTGGCTTGTCCCGCAGCTGCCGTCGTTTCATAAAATTCCGTCATACGATTATATTATTGTACTATTTCCGATAATTTTGGTAATTATCGTGTTCGGATTAGTACTCTCTAAATGGAAACAGGTATTTCTGACTTCTTTATTTTTTACTGTAAGCCATCAGATATATACATTCGTAATAGCGAGTATGGAGATGTATGGATACTTTTTCCAATATTCGCTTGAGAAATCATTCAATTTTTGGATTCTACTTTCTGCAGTAATATTCTGCATGTACGTTGTTTCATTGGGTATTGTATGGTATATAAAAATACTTATTCATAAAATATATGACCGCAGAGTTACTGCACAGACGGTCAGGCATAAGAATAGTGAAGAAGAATCCGATAGAGACGCCGGAGAAGATCGGATCCCGAATAGAGTTACATATCATGTTGTACCCGATCACGGAGGCTGGGATGTAAAAAAGGAAAAAGCGAAAAAGGCCAGCAGTTCACATCCGAAAAAAGGTGAAGCACTGCGGGCGGCGAGTGACATAGCGAAAAGTCATCCGAAGTCGCAGGTTGTCGTGCATGATTCATCCGGAGTAATAAAATCCGACCGAACATACGAATACAGGCATTACAAAAAGAAAAAGAAGAAAAAAGATATCAGCAAAAAAATTAAAAAGGGCCTGACGCGGAAGAAAAAGGAAAAAAACAAAGAGCGGCTGAAACGCCGGAAGGCCGCGAAACTTGGAATAATACGAATGAAAAGAAAGCAGTATCTGAAACGTAAGTCCGGTAAAAAGCCGATAAGAAAGAAGAAATAAAGATACTGTTGAAAATAATTTGTTCTACGGAATAATATCAATTAATAAAGATTAATAATATTTTATAATATTGACTCGCCTCGCTTTTCTTATTTATTATAAGAGTTAAGGGCGGTGCAATTATCGATCTCGCCGAAAAACATCTGCTCATCTTGTTTTTATCATTCATTGAGTAGTCGAAAAAATGATGTTTTATGATTATCGGAAAGTTATAAATGAATAAAGGAATTTGGTACGCGATAGGAGCTTATGCGAGCTGGGGATTATTCCCGCTCTACTGGAAGCTGTTAAAGCATATACCGGCTTTACAGCTGGTCAGCCACCGCATTATCTGGTCGCTTCTTTTTCTCGCTGCAGTTATTTTATTAATACGGAATTGGAGGGAATTCAGAGCAGCAATTATTTCCAGGAAAGTTTTACGTGTGTATTTTATTGCGGCTCTGCTGATCGGTATTAACTGGCTCACGTACGTCTGGGCGGTTAATTCGGAGCATATAGTCGAGGCAAGTCTGGGTTATTTTATAAATCCGCTGTTAAGTGTTCTTATCGGTGTGTTATTTCTTCATGAGCATCTGCGGGCCAGGCAGTGGATCTCAATCAGCCTGGCGGGAATCGGGGTGCTGTTCCTGACAATAGTGCATGGATCTGTTCCTTGGATCGCACTTTTACTCGCTGCAACCTTTGCTTTATATGGTTTTGTTAAAAAAATTGCGCCGCTTGGGTCGCTTTACGGTCTGACACTGGAAACAGGAATATTGTTTTTGCCCGCTCTTTTATTTCTTTATATCTCCGAACAGAACGGCACGGGTGCGTTTCTTCATACGGGTATGGTGTACGACGCTTTGCTGGCAGGAGCCGGAGTGGTTACGTCCATTCCTCTGCTTATGTTTGCATCGGCAGCCAGGCGGATACCGCTTTCGCTTATCGGAATCCTTCAATACATATCTCCGACACTCCAGTTTCTCATAGGTGTGCTGATATTTAACGAGACTTTCACATTCATCCAGTTTATAGGTTATTCTATAGTCTGGCTGGCATTGATTATCTTCGGAATGGAAAGCTATCTTACATACCGATCACAAATCGCAATTATGGAACCGGAATAAATTCCTTGATTTTACATGCAAGAAATTGAATATTTATCCGCACGCAGGGATATTCAGTCTCCCTTCGATTCATTTTGAATACTATTATACAAGAAACCGTATGTTCAAGAAAATAATGGAGGGTCTGCAGAAATTGGCGAATGCAGGTGATACCGCATTTGATCCGGCACGTTTTGACGATCCGGTTGCAATGCAGACCCAGTGGACGCCTGCCAAAAGAGGCGGTGCAAGTTTTCGAACACACAAAATTATGGCAGCTGATCCCAACAGGCTGGAATTTAAAACAGCAGCAAGTGCAAAGCTGTTTTATCTGTTTTTCGCTTTAATGGGGCTAGTATTCGTTGGTGTTTTCTTAGTTACGAATTTTTCTTCCGGAAAGGTCTCATTAAATATTTCAACTATTATGCCCGCACTGTTTGGTTTGATTTTCGCAGTTATCGGGGGTGTAGTGTATTATTTCGGATCTGCACCAATAGTGTTTGATAAATACAAAGCATCGTTCTGGAAAGGAAGAAAAGCACCGGACGAAGTGGCAGACAGGCGTAAACTAAAATATTATACGGAATTGGGAAATATACATGCCCTGCAAATAATCTCCGAATATGTGAGAAGCAGCAAGAATTCGTATACCAGTTACGAGTTGAATCTTGTTCTCCGGGATGGAAAACGTATTAATGTGGTAGATCATGGGAACCTGGAGAAACTTCGCGAAGACGCCAAGACACTGTCTTCATTTCTGGGCAAGCCGGTGTGGGATGCGGTTAATAAATAATCCTTTGCTCGCCGACTTCGAGTGCAGTTATCCTGTCGTAAATGCCTCCGCTTGCAGCAAGTGTGTTTAGCTGATAAAGCGGACTCAGCGGATCGGCAGTCGAGCCGTAAACCAGTGCACCAAAATGAATCGGCACCATATATTGCGCTTTTACATCTTTAAAAACTTCGATAGCGCCTAATGGACTTGTATGCACATAATTGCCGAAACCGTTTGACCAGCTTGGCGCAATCGGTATAATTGCTAAATCAATTTTAAATCGGTTTCCGATTTCTTTAAAAAACTCAGGATTATATCCCGTATCTCCCGCGAAGAAAACAGTGATATCCTTGTATTCGATCACGTAGCCGGTATAGCCTGAGTCTTCTGTCCAATTGCGGTCAAAATTGTACCGGCTGGTAAAATGCTGTGCAGGTACTGCCGTGATACGGACACTGTCTTTTTCGAATACGTCCCATGTTTTCAATTCGGCAGCATCCTGGAAATCAAAATCCGGAATGTAACCGGAAATGCCGTATGGAAAAATCAGGACACCGTCCTTCGGCAAAACATCGATACTGCCGTAATCAAGGTGATCGAAATGCAGATGTGATATCAACGTGAAATCCAATTTTTCAAGCACCGCAGGATCGAGTCCGGATTTAACTTCACGTTTTACAACCATTCCCACATTATCAAAAAGCAGAGGATCGGTAATTATGAGCTTGTCGTAAATCTGTATCAGAACGGTTGAATGCCCGGCCCACGACACTGCAAGCCTGGCGTCGGGGAATAAACTAGTTGTAATCATATGCGGAGGCGGCAGTACCGCCTCGCCCATCTTTGAGATTGACCGTAATACCGTGCGTTGTATATAAGAATGGCAGCCGTAAAAAAGCTGCATTATAAATATCAGCGCAAGAATATAATAGCGTAGTCTCATATTAAAAGGTATAAAAATCCTCTTGTTTAATTACGAAAGTAATGTTTAAAAGATAGGATTTATTTCACCTATGCAACCCGGTTACGCTCATTATCGATATGATCCGGTTTTAATGCGGTCTATTCCAATTTCTGTGAATTGTGATCTTATTACACTTTCTATTTTTTATCATTTTTCTGTTCCAATATTGATAACATTTTCAAACCGTAGCGAGTTCCAAGTTCTCTGTAGCCTGCGGGATTAAAATGCAGATGATCGGGTCGGCCTGTACAACCCTGTGAAGAAATAACATATGAATTCGGAATTCTTTTTGGCAATTCGTTAATCATTGAATTCATAGCTGCACAAGCGCCTTTCTGATCGGCACTTACAAGTTCACCGACAAGAAGCGGCACTTCATCGGCATTGAGATTTAAATCGTTTATCAGGTTATCATAAACTGCTTTCACTTTCAGGGGCCATTCTTTGTCGTTCGGATTTGATTCTCCCTGATGCATCAGGATTCCCTTTATGACACCATCCTTCTGAGCCAGCTTGCCCATATCTACAAGATGTGCATAAGGATTTCCGTTGTAAATATCTATGATGGGAGTCATCCATTTAGGCGCTGTTGAAACATATGATTGATAATTGTCCTTTTCGAACAGTTCAATTTTACATCCGGCTACCGAGACATTGACAATACCTATTCTGATATTTTCTGGAAGCCTGGCTGCCAGCGTTCTGCCAAAATAATCGGCGGGACTAATACCCGTTCGATTTCGGCACAACGGCGGGATTGCAGTATACCATTTGCCTTTTTCCCTGTTCATATTTGGAAAATCTACTGCAGCCAGAAATTGAAAGCGAGAGTCTATTCCTATCGTGTCCTGGGGCTCGATTCCCGGAAAACCTTCCATATTCGACTGTCCGAAGCACAGGAATATATAGAAATTCGGATCCTGGCAAAAGCCATTTACAGTTGTGAAGAATATAATAAATATTAGTAACATGGATTTCATTTTCATGATGATTAGTTCCTTCGGTACTGTTTTTTTGTCTATCGGTATATAATTATTTGCCTTTTCATTTGAGTAATCGCATTTTTCCTAAGGTAAAAACAATCTGAATTCAAGAGGAGTTATACTGCAAAATAAATTCGCCAAGTAGTTACAATCAGGTTTAATTATTTCTAATATAAAAATATTTCAGTAAAGAAGGAGGGATAAGCTTCTCCTTATTTTATCTCTACTCCTGTTTGCGGTGCTTGATTTTAAGCCGGAATTGAAAGATATTGAAATATATCAGGGATGATGTTTCCTGCGATAGGGAAGCAATTCTTTAGACATCAATATATTTGGAGTTTAACTGTACTGAACCTTTGGACTACCATTATTTCCACCCGGATTCAAAAGTATATCCGGATGGCGAACTTCACACTGCGGTCATCGCGCAGATTGCCGTTCATACCGTCTGTTCGAAAACGCCGGGATGCTTTACTCAACAGCGAAACTGCCGGCACGCACCAGGTTGTTAATATTATTCATGAACAAAGAAAAGGATCGATGCCAACTATAGTACTTGGCGGATTCGTTCCTGATGCGACCGAACAGGTATTTCTTATGCGCAGTTTTCTGCTGAAACATGGCAGTATTTATTATTTTAACTTTCCTCGTCATGGATTTTCAATAGAAATGACATTTGCACAGCTTGATGACTTGCTTGAAGAACTTGCCGGACAGGGGAACCAGCGGCCTGTAATTTTCGCAGTAAGTTACGGTGCGGGATTGATTTTGGAATGGCTTAAACGAGCGCGGCTTGAAGGGCGAAATATCGATTTGAGCGGACTTATTCTGATCAGTCCGATCGCAGGTTTGGACGACTTGATTAATCCCGGCAGTGAAAAACCGGCTTCCCTGCTGGGACGGGCGCTCAAGCCCTATGTCGACCCGCATACACCAACCGATTCTGCTTCAATAATAGAAAACATACGCGCCTTTTTTATAAAGTTGTTTGCATCCGGTACGCGGAATAAAAAAATGCTTCGAGTGCTCATGACGAATAAAGAATTACAGCAGCTGCGAGATGCTGTGATGAGCACTATACGTTCTATCGATGAAAACGGCGCGTTCGAAAGATTCAGGGCGATGAAGCAAATCGAGACGCCTGTTCTATCCTTCAGGAAAGAAATTCTGCCTCTCTCCAAGGTGCCTGTCCTTATTCTTTATTCTGAAAAGGAGACTTCAGTCATTGTTGATAATTCGCCTACGCGATCGGCGTTTGAATCGAATCACCATACCATTTTTCCCCGGAGTGAATATAAAATAATCACAAATCCGGACGGTAATCCGGTCCAGCATGCATCTTTGATTTTCCATTACTTCAAATTTCTTCCTGTAATATCCGATTTCTATCGAAAGCTCGGAATATCTTAAAGAATGCAGCTTAAATTAAAGAACATACCCGCAATATATTATGGCAGGCAAGGTGTAAAATTTTTATCAAATTCATTTTGAGCTGATTTCTCGAGGTCAAACCGCTCTTTAAGCTATATTTCTCTCTTTTACCTATTGAATATTGAATCTTTATTCGATAGTATATGAACAGATTATGGGTTTTCGAGATATTTTTTTATAAATAATTTCCTTTTTCATTTTTATTAAATACTAGGAGGAGAATATGAAAAATACTATCGCTGTAATTGCGGTCACTTTATTGGTTTTAATGCTATCAGCATTTAACGCTCAGGCGCAATATGCTACCGGAGGTGTAGTTGAGTTGGGCGGCGCTATTTCATTTTCGAGTTCCAAGATGGTTGCAAATGGTGAAACAGCGGATCAGTCGACTACACTCTTCCAATGTACGCCTTATGTCAGTTATTTTTTAGTGAACGGTTTTTCTATTGGTCTGGTGCCCGGAATTAATATAATAAAAATTGCCGGCTCGGAGTCGTCAATAAAGATTTTTGGACTATTTGCCTCGCCAGGTTTTACATTTAACGCCGGCGGTAAAGTATACCCATACATAAATGGAATGGTAGGCTATACTGCAGCTAAATCGGACGCCAGTCCTATTCCTACTTTAGGTGCCGGGGAATTAGATTTGAAAGGTGTCAGCTTCGGTGGAAAAGCCGGTATTAAATTTGGTATAGGCAATGGCGGATTGGCAGCCATTGGAGCTTCTTATATG
The DNA here is from genome assembly GCA_016928255.1 of Bacteroidota bacterium. GTDB lineage: Bacteria > Bacteroidota > Ignavibacteria > UBA10030 > UBA10030 > Fen-1298. Next base: position 14,753 of record JAFGLB010000210.1, on the reverse strand, counting down.
GCTTTTACTTTAAAACCTAAGGATGCCGACAAAAGGTCAGGTTTGAACAATCTGGCTTTCTCGCTGGGTTATTCAGTTTATTTCTAAATAGATGACAATTAGAACTCGGCATATCATTTAGATATGCCGAGTTTATGCTGTTCCGGCGTTGAATTATGAAACGATAAGAAATACTGTGCATTTTTTATATCTAAGGCACATGAAATAAATATCTCCGAACCTCTTTTCCTCTGTGTTTCTATTAATATTTTCTCAATTGATCATTTATTTTATACAATACAATTACAATGAAGAAATGTGATTTTCATCCGGTTAATGATGTAATTATAATCAATGCTTTATTCACAGAAATGTTTCTTGTCAGAACCGACAGAGGATTTATAGCTATTGATACCGGTTGTCATGAAGCTGTTATTAAAAAGGGTTTAGCTTGTAATAATATAAAACCCAACGACGTTAAAGCTGTCTTTATTACGCATTCGGATATAGATCATCAAAATGTTGTCGATTTATTCGAAAAAGCTCAGTTTTATTTTCCTAAAAAGGAGCTGGAAATGATTGAAAAGAGAATACCGAGATTCAATTATTTCCCTTTTATAAAAAATTGGGTTTGCCCAAAAAAATATATCACTTTAAACGATAATGATTCTTTAAGTATTGATAACCTAAAGGTGAAATGCATTTCTCTTCCGGGCCATACTCTTGGATCAATGGGATATATAATTGACGATAAGTATTTATTCTCCGGGGATGCTTTCAGAATTATTAACGGGAAAATTACAGTTCCAAAATTTAAACTATTTGTTATGGATTTAAATGAAATGAAAAAATCAATTGAAAAAGTATCTCAATTGGAAAAAGTAAAATATATATTTACTTCACATACAGGTTTTACTGCCGACTTTACCTTTGCAGTATCAAAATAAATATTACAATATCACGATGTTATTAAAATTAAAAGTTTGTCTGTATTGGAAAGAACAAAGACCTCTTCTCTCAATAGGTTTTCCAAATTCTTGCAGAAATATATTATTTTTTTAATGCAGCTTTTGTAAACTGCGACTCAGCTATAGCGGCATGCAATTCTACTGATTCGACGATATATTCAGTTCCATTGCCATTTTGCATCAGATCATGATAAAGAATCCTTTTAGGATACCACCGATTTTCCAGGGAGAATACCTCCAGCAATTCGCTCTGCTTTATAGGTCTGCCGCTTTTTGCATATCTTATCTCTTTTAATGGAAGCCATCTTTCTTTATCGACCCAGAGTTTCCTGCTATGATATGCGATATCGTCCAGTTTGCTTGAGAGTTCAACAACATAACAATTACGGTTGTTTATCATTTCCGAGCCCGTGACTTTTGCATCATACATGTCTGTCAATTTTCTATTTTCAGTTATGTCTTCATATGAAAGGTCTGAACCCATAACAGACTGTCTTAATAGATGCCCAGAAATAGTAATTATTCTGTCTGTAGGCTCCGGATAGTAATTCCAAACCTGGTTTCCGAGGCGCAGCATTTTTTTCCCTTTTTCACGCGGCGGATCGGTATATTCAACAAAAGCTTTATCCTTTCCTTCGATCCAGTTTTTAGACTTGATCGACCGTGTACCGGTTCTGCCATGAATGATTATGGTTGTATAACTTATTGCTTTATCCAGAACCAGATTTTTATCTATCTTCATAAGCACATCCAGACCTGATGGAACCTGCGCAAATCCAATAATGGTGTATGTAATAATAAAAAAAATTATGATTGCCGGTGCTTTTTTCATGTCTCAAATTCCTTAAACAGAGATGCTGTTTGTCTTTTGAAAATCTGTATTCCTGATAAGGCTGTTCCTATGAGAGTTGCCAGCAGGCCAGGGATAAAGCCAATATAGAAGCTGGCAATGCTGATTCTTGCCTTTATAATATTCGACATCATTATTGAAGTATTTCTTAAAGTTTCTGTTATGTCAATTCCGAATTCCTGCAGATAAAGAGATACCGCCAAGCCAAGGGCAGTTCCTGTCACTGAACCTATAAAACCGATTAGAGCAGATTCGTATAAAAGTGATTTATAGATCTGGTCTTTTGATTGTCCAAGCGCTAAGCGTACTCCAATTTCGCCGTATCGCCGAATCCCTGACATTAGTCCGGTATTCAACAAAACTACAGACATTGCAGCCAGGAAAATACCGATTATTACAAGCGTAAGTACGGTAATATACTGCAGGTATTCACCCAGTTCATTCTGATCCTCTAATGTTAACATCAGCGGTGAATACTGATTGCCAGCATTTGAAAACAGACTGTTAAAATTGGTTTTAATTATTTTGGTTTCGTCGGGATCATAGTAATTTTTTTTATTAAATCCCAGAATCTCTGACGCACCGTTGGGCATTTCCAGAGTATACTGTAAATCAGAGAGATCGGCAATCATCGCTCCGCGGTCCATGACTGCTGCACCGAACTTAACTGTTCCGCATACAATAAAATTTTGCACCGCTATTGCGCCGCCTGAAGATGTTGAAAGTAACGTAATAGGATGACCGATAACCGTATTCATCCTTTTGGCGAATTCTTCACTGATAAGTATCTCTCTCGGTTTTTCAGGCACATGGCCTCTTACAATTGATTTGGCCAGGTTAAGTCTTTCACCTTCCTTGCTGTTTTTGCCGAACAGATTCACCGCCAATCCGAAGATAGGATTCTGAGCTTTTGTTTCACCGTTTTCATCCGGTACATCGAGAAGTCCGACAAATTTTATCCTGGCCGTCCAATCATAATCGGGGTATCTAATATTGAGCGACAGTATAAGTTTTTCCACTTCCGTAAGAGCAAGATCATTAGGCATCTGGCTTGCCATTGTATTGTATGCGCGGGTCATAATCTTGAGATGACCTGTATCAAACCTTGCATTTGAATCAATCAAGTCATTTAATTCACCGTTAATAAAAGAATAAAGAACTGTAGTTAATAGCACTCCAAACGAAACGATTAATATCGGAAATAAACTTCTATGGTGATCTCTCAACAGTCCTTTGATTAAGAATTTTATCATGATAATTTACCTTTGAGAGCATCTGTCGGTTTTAATTTTGCTATCCTGTGTGCGGGCAGGAAGCTGACGATGATAACAGAAATGAAAAGAATCAACGCCGTTACAATATACAGCTTCAGTCCGTATTTCGGATAAAGGACCAAAAGAATAGCGAACTGCGATTGTTCTATCATTCGAGGCAGAACGATACCCTCTTTTGCCAGGTAAGCCAGTATTGGGTACCCATACATAAATCCTGTAATAAAGGCTAATATTCCCAGCAGGCAGCCTTCAAGTGTAAACAAAATTATTACACTCCATTTCGTCATTCCCAATGCCATTAAAGTTCCTATTTCCTTGCGCCGCCTGAAGATTGAAAGCACCTGAGTATCGAAGACTGCCAGCAGTGCGATGCCGAGAAGAAGGCTGAACATAAAATTGGAATATAATCTTTTGCGGCTTATATTTTCATTGAGATCTTTAAGCAGATAATTATGATCTTTAAAAATCCATTCCCGGCTGCCTGACGGAATTCTGCTTAAATTTTTTTTAAATGTAATTACCGTTGCCTGCCCGGGGGCTTGCATCATTGTGCGGAGACTTTCCAGAGGGATCCAGATTTGTCCCTTATCAACCGAGGGTATATTTATATTAATTACTTTTACAATCTTAATATCTCCCGCATCAAAAGTTCCTTTTATATTCCGCCATCTGGCACTGACGTAATCGCCGGCCTGCAGTCCTGTGCTTTTTGCCATCCTGAAACCGATCAGTCCCGGGATTGCATTAGTATCTTGTTCTTCTTTCAGGACGGTAACCGGAAGATTTACAATCTTCTGATCCGGATCAATGCCTTTAAGAGTGACTGATTGAATGAGATTCCTGGGAAATATTGAAGCAGAAGCGATTAATACTGCTGAAGCATTATCTCGCTCAATTTCTTTCTTCAAGTCAACCGGTATTTCCGAATGAGCCGTTTCAAATGAAAACGGGTCATTGGGATCATAATCCTTCTGCCAAAACTGTCCTCCCCCGACGCTGGAATCTATCTCGGCATCTTTGACTTGTTCCGACATACCGTCATATAGTCCTTCTGTGAGAACTATTAAAACAAAAGCAAATGAAAGAACGATTACGTTCAGCCAGGTTCTGAGTCCTGCATGTGTAATATTTCTGAAAGCTAATTTTAATACAAGCATTCCAGCATCCGGTGCTTAATTAATATTGATATCATCAATAACTTTACCGTCACCCAGAATGATTTTCCTGCGCAGATATCCGATAACCTTTTCATCGTGGGTTGCAAAAATGAAGGTGGTTTTAAGTTCAGAGTTTAGTTTCTGCAAAGTTTTAAGAATGTTATGAGAATTTGCTGCATCGAGATTTGCAGTAGGCTCATCTGCAAGTACTATCTTCGGCAATTTTACCATTGCTCTGGCAACCGCAACTCTCTGGCTTTCACCCCCGGATAATTGATTGGGTTTTGAATTTGCTTTGTCTGAAATACCAACCCATTCCAGGGCCCGCATTACGGCTTCTTCTCTATCTCTCTTATTTTTTTTTAAGAGAAGGAGTGGAAATTCGACATTCTCATAAACTGTATAGATAGGTAAAAGATTATAGGTCTGAAATATAAATCCAATTGATTCGTTCCTCAGCTTAGCTGCCTCCTTAGACTTTAACGCATTAACGCTTTTATCCATTATGATTGCATCTCCTCCAGTAGGATTATCCAATGCACCAATGATATTTAGTAAAGTTGTTTTCCCCGATCCACTCGGACCCACGAGTCCGCAAAACTCTCCCGTTTTGACGGATAGATTTATATCATTGAGGGCTCTGAAAAATTGCTTTCCCATTGTATAATCTTTGATGAGGTTATTTACTTTAATTATCTGAGAATCGGTCATTCAATATTCCTTTTCATATAGGATTCAATAATTAAATACCAGGATAAATTGAAATCCATAACCTGAAAATACGGCGGTTTTGCTGTTCAAAAATAGATTCCCTCCGTTTTCCGGATAATGGAATAAAGCTAAATTAATAATAAAATTATCGTAAGTTCTCTGGAATTGAAGATATTGATAAAGGTTTTTATTATGCCAGTCATAATATTCCTGAAGAGATATATTATCGAGCACACCAACCGGATATGTGATCATCATTACCGATATCTGCGTGTCCTGATCGGTCTTCAAAAACAAGTTTTTATAAGTTGTAATCATATGCTCTGCAAGGATATAAATTCCGTTTCCTTCCGGGATCGTATAATCTGCTCCTATTGTGGTCATATTAGTCCATCCAAAAATCGGCATTATGGAATTATTCTGCTGCCAAACTGATTCGAACCAAACGCCGATTCCGATATCCCATTGTCCATCCAGTGCATAACGGTTTTCTCTATAATAATTAAATATTGCATCAACTTTCCTTGTGTGAAATGTAGCTGCAATTTCTCCCGAGAGGAGAGGCAGCTGAATGCGCCCTCCAAATTCAGGTGTTTTTTTTGCGGTAGGAAACAGCTCGTAACCTTTGTTGTCTTTGTTGCCGTAGAGACACCAAAACCACAAAAGGGAATTATCCAAAAAACTATACTTGTAACGCAGCGCATAAACACCATCGGTCAGTTTGAGCGGATCTCTTGGATCCGTCCAGTCAAACCACATAAGGGAGCGCAAAAGTCGTGCCGTTCCGAAGTCTATTTTTTGAAGACCGAATTGTGTCTCTGTTTGCTCGGTAGTATAACGTAAGATCGCCCGGTAGGACTTAAATGCATGGTCGCTTGAAGAGAATGTTGTTTTATAATAAGTATTAAACATTACTTCGGTATTTAAAAGATCATTCTCGTTCAATGGTAAATTAAAATTGAATTGGGGGATATACCTTATGCCTGAATTTCCATTCCACTCATTTTGAGATCTGATTCCTGTTCCCCATAATGAAAGTTGACCCTTGAAGTTAAAGTCCTGGCTTTTGCATAACGCAATCGGTATTAAGAAAAGAAATACAGTAATAGTGATATGGTATGGAAAAATTGTAATTTTGAACACTTTTTTGCCTGCCTATTTTCAAACAACATTCATTATCAAAATAACTATTTTGTGTAATAAACACTACTTTTGCTCTGCACAAAATATCTTTTAAATAATTCCATACTGGAATTCTTATTATCTTCACGATTTATTTATAAAGTCAGTAATAGACGGCTAAAAGCAGAGATTAATCTTACGATGTGATTTTATGATAGATTCCATTCAGAAATCAGAGTCATACGATGAAATTGTTTGTATACAAATATCATTTTTTTATTATTGCTTCAATGACATTTTCGGATTACATTTTTGTTATTGATTTACGATAGTTGTTTTTTTGCGGGAGCAATTCCCCGATAGAAAACATCGGGGCAGGCAGCGGCAACCTGCCAAAAGATGGCGGTTAAAAACGCCGGCATAAATTTCAACATTTTTTTTTATATTAATGAATACGAATTGCGGGTGTAGCTCAGTTGGTAGAGCGTTAGCTTCCCAAGCTAAATGTCGCGAGTTCGACCCTCGTCACCCGCTCAGCAAAAATTCCCAAGTCCCGTTCCGACGAAACTTGCAGAGCAAGTTTCATGTCGGAACGAGGATCCTCGATTCGGCGTACACTTGCTTCGCGCGTGTGCCGAATCGGGACTGGACGTCGCGGGTTCGATCCCCGTCTCCCGCTCCGAAAATTGACCACGAATGTTTTATGAGAGTGGAATCAATTTTCAGAATCCCTGCCTGCGTGCTGTAGTACTACGGCAGGCAGGCCGATGTTTTTTATCGGGACGAATATTGAAATAGAATGACACGAGTTAGCGTTTTTTGCTAACTCGTAAGTCATTTTCTCCGAAGGAGTCCTTCGGACAGGATCGCGCCGCAGGCGGATTTGATGTATAAAACTAATTGACACGAGCCGGCGCTCATTACTGTTCGAAATTGGTTATCAGGATTCCTTATAGCGGAATCCCCTGCTTTAAACTACATGAGGCTGATTGTTTGTTGCAGACATCTTATTCTTAATAATATTTCCAAAATACTAAAATTCATTTTAAAAATTTAAAATCGCTCAATTATTAAAACTGCTCCGGATTTAAATATTTACAGGAGGAAATATGAAAAAAGTTTTAATTGGTGCTGCAGCAGCATTCGTAATTCTGGAAACGCTTGATTTTCTGATTCATGATGTTATACTCGCTTCTTCATATTCGGCAACACCTGAAATATGGCGGCCGGATATGATGGATGTTATGTGGGTTCTGCATATTGTAAAAATTGTAACTGCATTTTTCTTTGCACTCATATTTTCAAAAGGGTATGAAGGAAAAGGAACGGTTGAAGGAATTCGGTACGGATTGTATGTTGGTGTGATGATGAGCGTCGGTATGGCATACGGTACTTATACAATGATTGCAATCTCACCCTTACTTGCGTTTCAATGGTTCCTGTTTTCCGTATTCGAATATATAATTGCAGGCATTGGAGTATCACTGGTTTATGGAAAAAGAACCTGAAAATGGAACATTGATTTAGCTAAAGTTTTTTAAAATATTATGCCCGGTTCCTGGCCGGGCATTTTTCTAAAACTGCCGGTAACTTTCAGTATATTACAGCCGTATAAGTGATGGTATAATTCATTCACTTATTTTAAATAATGAATTGGATAAATATGAAACGATCAGTCAATATTATTCTCTTCTTTGCTGTGGCTAAATTTCTTCTTCAGCTAATAGCTCTTTTTCAACCGGAGTACGGCTTATTCCGCGATGAATTATACTATCTTGCGTGCGCGAGGCATCTTGACTGGGGATTTGTCGATCATCCGCCGTTGTCTATTGCAGTGCTGTGGACATGGACTGCCGTTGCGGGAGATTCACTCGTTTCACTTCGCATCATATCTGCATTGATAAGCACTATACCGGTTGCTCTAACCGGACTCATAACACGACAGCTTGGCGGCGAATGGAAAGCACAGGCGCTGGCCTGCCTTGCTGTACTGTTCGCTCCGATGCAAATCGGAGTAGCCAGTTTCTATTCTATGAATATAATAGAATATGCGCTAATGCTTCTGCTTGTCTGGATGCTTCTGCGTATTATAATTGAGCAGAAATCGTCTTTATGGATTCCATTTGGAATTCTGCTCGGTATCGGAATAATGAATAAACATACGTTTGCAGTTCTGGCAGGATTTATTCTAATCGGACTTCTATTCACTCCATCAAGAAAAGAATTCCTGAAAAAAGATTTCTGGATCGGCATCGGAGCGGCTTTTCTTATCGTTCTGCCGAATTTTATATGGCAGGTCTCAAATAATTTTCTTTCACTGGAATTTTATAAAAATGCTTCGGAACTAAAAAATGTATCAACACCGCCTGTGAAAATTATTTTCGATCAACTGCTTCTGAATAATCCTTCTTCAGCATTTATGTGGTTAGCCGGACTTGTCTGGCTTTTGCTGGCAAAAGAACGAAAAGAACACCGAATGCTCGGCATTGCATTTCTATTTATGCTTGCTATGATGACGGCTGCACAATCCAACCGGCCGGATCGCATTGCATTATTTGTCCCCGTCCTTATCGCGGGGGGCGCGGTTGTATGGGAAAGTTTGAATGTAAGGCGTTTTATGAAATGGCTGATTCCAGTGACTGCGGTCTCAATTATTATTGGAGGATTAATCTCTTTGCCTATTGCACTGCCGGTCTTATCGCCGTCAACGACAGCCGATTATCAAGTATGGATAGGCATGCAGCCGGGTTTTGAAAAAGGAGTCTCGGCAAAACTTCCTCAGAATATTGCTGATAGATTCGGATGGGAAGAACTGGCGGATTCTGTGAATACGGTACTTCAGGGTTTGCCGGAATCAGAAAGAGTTTCGGTTGTTATTATCGGACAGAATTACGGTCAAGCCGGTGCACTTGAGTATTACGAACGTTCCTGGCAATGGCCAAGAGTGATATGCGGACATAACAGTTACTGGCTTTGGGGACCCGGCGAGCAGGCGGAGGTGTATATTATTATCGGCCGCTCGCGTTCCGATCTGGAAAAATCATTTGATGATGTTCATCTTGCAGCTCATACATCTTCCGGCTGGCAGATGAATTACGAGTGCGGCCGTCCGATCTGGATATGCAGGAAACCAAAAGTAAGGATTTCCGACGTGTGGGATAAGGTAAAAATATTTATTTAAGGAAATAACGGTGATATAATGAAACAAAATATTAACACGCTTAAAAAACAGATAATTGAAATTGGTAAACTGGCGTATTCAAAAGGATATGCAGCAGCGAACGACGGCAATATCAGTGCGAGGTTAAATAAACGCAATATTCTTGTAACTCCCACCTGCGTAAGCAAGGGCCGGATGAAAGCAGGCGATTTGGTCATTCTTGATATGAACGGCAAGCTGATAGGCGGAACAAAAAAACCAACATCAGAACTATTAATGCATCTCCAAATATATAAGGAACGAAGCGATGTTAACAGCATATGCCATCTGCATCCTCCTTATGCAACCGGATTTGCTGCTTCGGGAATTCCTTTGAATCAGAATGTGCTTGTTGAAGCGGAAGTGCTGCTTGGAAAAATCCCGCTTATAGAGTATGCACTCCCCGGAACTGAAGAACTGTCCCGCAAATTGATCCCTTACCTCAAAGAATCGGATGCGTTTCTTCTGGCAAACCACGGTGCGATAACTGTCGGCAAGAATGTTTACGGAGCTTTTTACAATATGGAAACGCTCGAACATACGGCGCATATTATTTTTATTGCACGTCAGCTTGGACATCTGAATATGCTCGATAAGGATCGGGCAAAAGAACTGGCGGATTTAAGGGAGAAATTTAAAAAAGGAAAAGGATAGAAGATTTCTATTTCTTTTTCCTTATTGTTTTATTTGTAGGTTTTGCGTTAAGCGGATCTTCCGGCCAGATGTGTTTCGGGTATTGCGCGCGCATTTGAGTTCGAATTTCCGGATATGTTTTGGTCCAGAAACTGTGCAAATCCTTCGTGACTGCCAGCGGCCTGCGGGCAGGCGATAATAAATGTATCAAAACTTTTATTTTCCCATTGCATATACTCGGAGTCTCCAGCTGTCCGAATAATTCCTGAAGTCTAACCGCAAGAACAGGTTGAGTGCCCGAATAATCCAGCATCGCCACAGAACCGCTCGGCAGTTTTAAATGCGACGGTGCGAGTGTATCGATTTGATGAACGAGCGGTTTGGTAATATGTGATTGTAATATCTTAAGCAATGGAAGAGAGGCAATCTGATCCTTCCTCCAAATCCCATTAAGAAACGGGGCAAGCCATTCATCAATAGTATTAATTAAATGCGTATCGCTTAAATCCGGTAATTGAATATTCGGCATATCAGCACGGAGCCATTCGCATCTTTGCTGGAGCGAACGCGTGTCTTTGTCCCATGGAAGACAATCTATTCCCATTTGTTTTATGCCTTCGACCATCGCTGAAATTATTTTGTCTCCTTGCGGTTTTATCGGCTGTTCCGTGAGAATAATAGCGCCCAGATGCCTGATTTTTCGTGCGATTACGGCTTCATCTGCAGAGTTCCAGCGTATTTCTTCTTCCTCTTTAATAGAGTCGCTGAAAACATTCTCTATGTCTTGTTTTGTAATGAGTGCAGCGAGATAAATGCGGACTTCAGCGCCGATTCCGTCTACTTCGCCGATGGCAAGAAATTCTTCACGTGCAAGCAGGCTTCCTTTCGGCAAAACGGCCGCAGTTCCGCTTGCCATCTGATAACGGCCGTTCTTCGCATCGCGCTGGCGGGCTGTACGTTCAGGATACGCAAGTGCAAGCAGAATACCGGCAGCATTTTCTGATTTCTCGTTTGATTGATGAATATCCGTAATTTGTCTTAAACGTCTCGATTGCGAGATGACACGTTCAATAACTCCGTCCTTAGATTTCTGTTTTTCGTTCAGAAAATGCAGGCGGGATGCTAAATCTATATCAGTATCCTTTTTAGATGAAAAAATATCGCGTTCATCCAACAGTGCTGCGATATCGCAGGCAAGCGATCCGGCTCCAATTTCTTTTCCGCGCAGTATCATATGCGACAGACGGGGATGGAGAGGCAATTCGGCCATAGCGCGTCCATGCTTTGTTATTTTTCCCAATGAATCAATTGCACCGAGTTCTTTTAAAAGCGATTGCGCCTGCAGCAGGTGGGGGGCCGGAGGAGGATCGAGGAATTGGAGATTCTCTCCGTTCGGTGCGCCCCATAATGCAAAATCAAGTGCAAGCGGTGCGAGATCGGCAATCATAATTTCCGGCTGGGGATAGTCCGGCAGGGTCTCATGGTCCATTTCGCTCCATAAACGGTAACATACTCCCGGCTGCTGTCTTCCCGCGCGGCCTCTTCTTTGATCTGCAACGGCTTTGGATGCAGGAATGGTGACAAGTCCGGACATACCTCTGCGGACATCGAACCGTGCAGTGCGCGCCAGCCCGCTGTCTATTACAATACAGACACCATCTATTGTCAAACTTGTTTCGGCAATGCTTGTAGAGAGAATAATTTTGCGCTTGCCGGCCGGAGCGGGAGAAAGTGCGGCCGATTGCTGCCGGTAGGATGCATCTCCAAAAAGAGAATGAACAATCACATCTTCCGGCAATCTTTTTTCCCATAACAAATTTTCTACACGATTGATCTCGCGCCGTCCAGGCAGGAATACGAGAATATCGCCTTCGTTTTCACTTAAAGCTCGCCGTATTGCATCCGCTATTCTGGTCTCAACGGGCTTATCTGAAACGAATCCGGCATAATGCGTTGTAACGGGAAAACTTTTTCCCTTGCTTTCAATATTTTTTGCGTCGCTGAACAGCCGGGTAATGCGCACGCCGTCGAGTGTAGCCGACATTATAAGTATGCGTAAATCATTTCGCAAATGTTTTTGTACGTCGATTGTTAAAGCAAGTCCGAGATCCGCATGAATGCTTCGTTCGTGGAATTCATCGAAAATTACTATTCCCGTGCCCGGCAATTCGGGCTCCTGCTGCAGCATGCGTGTCAGGATGCCTTCCGTAACAACTTCGATGCGTGTTTGTTTACTTACGGCCGATTCGCCGCGGATACGGAAACCCACCGTCTGTCCGGTTTTTTCACCTAGCTGAGCCGACATATATTCTGCAGCGCGGCGGGCGGCAAGCCGCCGCGGTTCCAGCATAATAATTTTTTTACCTTTCAGCCAGCCGGAGGAAAGAAGAGCGATCGGCACCTGAGTTGTTTTTCCCGCTCCGGGAGGGGCCGAGAGAATCAGATTTGTATTTTGATTAAATGCGTTTTCCAACTCGGGCAGAGCATCGTGAATCGGTAATTTTTGCTGAAATGATTTCATTTAATAATTAAAATTTTTCCAATATTTAAAGAATGCATAGAATCCGGTTTAAAGCGGCATCTTTATTTCAGATAATCCTGACCTGCACCGGTTTATAACAGCCGGAGGATTAATCAATATCTGCCGGGATTAAAATTTCTTCCGCACGATAATGTAATTAAAAAATGCCAATAAACTCATCTTGAAACTATGCCGGCATTATTGTAATATTCTGCATAGAAAAATTGCTTTTTTACGAATTCTTTAAATCTCGTGACATTCATTTCATTACAGAAAGGAGTGTGAACGATGAAAGCCGGTATTTATATTACAGGTTCAGGACCTATTCTGGTTCTCACCTCGTATGATTCGCTTGCCAATTCCAACCTTGTTGAAAAACTAAGATCAAAAGGGATTAAGAAATTCATTTCATATGAAATTCCGGTTGAGCTGGTAAAAGAAAAATACGGATCCCATTATGATGTTACGATGAGTGATTTGAAACAGGGAGACGACCTGAGGGTGCTTGATTATGACGGTCACCATATTTTTTTGGAGTTTTCCCTGAAAGAACTCGGGCAGGCAGTAATCTACGAACCGTAGTATTTTTCATATGGAACGAGAGAATCCGGCTGCATATATAAATGGGTTCCCAATGAAGTATTTTTTTTTCGGATCAGGCAGCAGACACGAACGTTATTTTTGTTTGAGCGACGCAAGTGTAGTTTTTAATTTTTCAGCGGACGACCGGAATCCTGTCTCTTCTTCTTTGTTCATAGAAAGGGTCAGAATTTCCTCAACTCCGTTTACGCCTACAACGCAGGGCAGGCTGAGGCAAATATCTTTTACACCGTATTGTCCTGTCATCAGAGTTGATACGGAAATTACGGAACGGTAATTACCGAGGATGGCCTCGACAATTGAAAGCAGGCCGACTCCGATTGCATAATGGGTCGCGCCTTTACGTTTAATAATTTCGTATGCTGCATCCCGCACGCTTATGAAGATATTATTCATTTCTTGCTGGTTGTACGTTTTGTTTCTGAGCGGAGCGAATTCCTGAAGCCGCACTCCTCCGATATTTGCCATACTCCAGAGCGGGATTTCACTGTCGCCGTGTTCGCCTACGATATACGCATGTACACTGCGTGAATCGACACTGTAATGCTGTCCGAGCAAATAACGAAATCGTGAAGTATCCAGAATAGTGCCGGATCCGAAAACTTTTGCCGGCGGTAAATTGGATTCTTTCAAAGAAATATACGTCAGAATATCGACAGGATTTGTAGTAATTAGAATAATGCCGTTAGGGTTATATTTGACAACCTGCGGAATAATGGAACGAAAGACGGCGGTGTTTTTTGTCAGCAGTTCGAGACGTGTTTCACCGGGTTTTTGTGAAACTCCTGCTGTAATCACTACTACTTTTGCGCCGGATAAATTTGAATAATCTCCGGCAGTAATTTTCATAGGTTTTGTAAAAGAGAGGCCGTGTGTCAGATCCATCATCTCGCCAACAGCTTTTTCAGCATTTGCATCGACCAGTACCAGCTCAGATGCAATTCCTCGCTGCATTAAAGCGTATGCAAACGAAGAACCGACAAGTCCTGTCCCGACTATACCGACTTTTTGCGATGATGTATATTCACTGAACATGTTCTTATTTTCCAATAATCATTATGAACTTATTTAATGCCTTCTATTATTTTAACATGCGGGGGGAATAGATAGTTCCTCGGTCCAGCCGGCTGTCCGCATTTCGTTGCATAGCTTGCGAATTCTTATTACATTTTATATTGTGAAAGATTTCAGGCATTGAGAAGTTTCCGAGCCGCCAGCAGGTTCCGAGTAGAATTTGTCGCGTGGCTCGATTCGTTTTTATCGAAAATTCGGGAACAGATCGGCTCAAATCGTCGTCTGTATTAAATTGAAGAATATTTTTAAAATAAGAGGAGCACACTGTGGATATCAAGACCATTAATGAAATGATCCAGCGTGAAAGCGCGTTTGTAGAGTCGTTAACATCGGAAGTCGGCAAAATCATTGTCGGCCAGAAAAATATGGTAGACCGGCTGTTAATCGGTTTGTTATGCAACGGCCACATTCTTTTAGAAGGTGTTCCGGGACTGGCAAAGACGCTTGCCATCAAGACTCTGGCGGCGGCTATAAATGCGAAATTTCAAAGAATTCAGTTTACACCGGACCTTCTGCCGGCGGATCTTATAGGAACCATGATTTACAATCAGAAAGACGGAAAATTCTTTACCCGGAAGGGCCCCCTGTTTTCCAACTTCATTCTTGCAGACGAAATTAACAGGGCTCCTGCAAAAGTACAGAGCGCACTGCTCGAGGCTATGCAG
>JAFGLB010000209.1 GCA_016928255.1 Bacteroidota bacterium | reverse complement strand
TTATGCGTTCGGCGCCCTTTAAAAGCGTACTGCTTTTCGTCGTATTCATAATAATCATCATTTAAATCTCGAACATGAATCATTCCTTCTACAAGTGAATCGATAAGCTCGACAAATATACCGAAATGCGTGACGCCCGAAATTACAGCTTTAAATTCATCACCGATATGCCGTTTCATGTATTCCACCTGCATCACTTTCACAGCAGACCGCTCGGCTTCCATTGCCAGGCGTTCCATTGCTGATGTCTGCTTCGCTATTACCGGCAGCTTCTCGTGCAGCAAATCCATTTCCTTCGGCGTAATTCCTTCGTTATACAATTTGAGCATTCGATGCACGATCAAATCCGGATACCGCCTGATCGGAGATGTAAAATGAGAATAATAATCGAATGCCAGACCGTAATGACCTGTATTCCTTTCAGAATATATGGCTTTTGCCATCGATCGCAATACAACTTCATTTATGACATTTTCAACTTCAGTACCTTTTATTTGGTCTAAAAGCCGCTGTAATGATTTAGACGTTACTCCGCCGTCAATGTTCAGCTTAAATCCGAATTTTCCCACAAATGCAGCAAGCTCACCAATCCTTTCAGGATCGGGCGAATCATGCACCCTGTACAGAAACGGTTTTACCTTCTCCTCCTTTTTTGCTAATCCGATATGGCGGGCAACTACACGATTTGCCATAAGCATGAATTCTTCAACCAGCCTGTGACTTTCCAGGCGTTCTTTCTTCATTATACCGACCGGCCGGCCGTCATCATCCAGCTTAAATTTTGCTTCTGCAGAATCAAAATCAATACTGCCTTCCTTCAGGCGTTTTTTTGTCAGTACCGTACTCAGTTTATACATATTTTGGAGAATGTCGGCATACGGCTGACCGTCCGCAGAAATCGGATTTCCGCTTTTCAGGTTGTTAATAATTTCCTGTACATTCTCATAACTGAAGCGCCGGCTGCTGCGAATAATACTCTCAACAATTTCATAATCTTTAACACTTCCGCGCGGGGAGATATTCATGAAAACCGTGAACGTCAGCCTGTCTTCATCCTGACGCAGACTGCACAAGCCGTTCGATATCTTCTCCGGCAGCATGGGAATGACCCCGGCAGGAAAATACACGCTGGTACTGCGTTTCAATGCTTCTTTGTCAAGAGCACTTCCGGTCTTGATGTAATAAGAAACATCTGCAATATGAACGCCGAGCCGGTAATGTCCATCCGGTAAAAGTTCCAGCGAGACTGCATCATCGAAATCCTTTGCATCTTCCGGATCGATTGTAAAACACAGCAACCGGCGAAGATCCATTCTGCGTTTCACTTCGGACTCCGGAATATCGGCAGGAATAGCATTTGCTTCAACTATCACATCTTCAGGAAACGAAACCGGTAAATTGTATTCGCGCACGACCGATTGAATCTCTGCATACATATCACCTGACCTGCCAAGGACTTCCACCACCCGTCCCTGCGGTTTTTGATGTTTTTCCCCCGACGCTGTCATTTCTACTATAACTTTATCGCCCTCCCTCGCTCCTTTAAGCTGATCTTTTCCAATCAGAATTTCACGTGCCATCCGTCGGTTGTCAGGTACAACAAAGAATTGCCTTTTTACTTGTTCAAGCTTACCCACGAAAGAACGAGACCCTCGCTTTATTATCCTGACAACTTCACCTTCGCGCCGGGCACCTCGTTCAAACTGCTTCGTGCTTCTGGCAAAAAGTGAAACTTCTACCGTATCTCCATGTAAGGCTTCTCCGATATCATCCTGCCTGATGAACAACTCTTCCCCGTTTTCTTCTGCAATAACAATTCCAAAACCGCGGGGAGTTATTTCCAGCTTTCCGGTTAATAACTCTGCTTTATGAAGATGGCTGTATTTTTTTCCCCGGATACGTAAAATCTTTTTATCATCCTGTAACGATCGAAGTGCCTGCTTGAAAAGCTGTTCATCCCTTGGAGAGCGTATTCCAATACGCCGTGAAATTTCTTTCAATTTGAACGATTCATTCGGAAATCGGGCAAGGAATTGAAGAATACGTTCCTGGAGCGATTCCGGACTTACAGCTGATGATTTTGTCGGCACTGGATACTCCTATGGATAAAACCGTCTTAAAATGTAAATCTATAAAATAACCGCACACCGTTGGATGCCCTGCGCTGCTCTTCAACATTTTGAATGCCTTCTACTCGCCGTTCCAGTGTCAGAATAAGATTACGCAGCCTGTCAACACCTATCACGTAGCTCATCGGCAGCTCGACACTATAGTTTAAATTTCCGATATCACCCGTGAATACATATCCACCCGCTCGAATTACGGCTTCTCCGACCTGGCCGGTTAATCGAAGGTCTGCCGATTGATCAAACCTCCCTCCCCCTCCATAATACATGACATCTATCGATTGGAATCCTCCCCAGAAGTTCTTCCGTATTGCATCGCTTAACGGCCCGGTAAATATACCGGATGCAAAAGCCAGGCCCAGACTTGAACCCAGATTGGAACCAATCGCATCTGTGCGCTGCCGGTCTGTAAGTTCGCTTCTATATTGCCCTGTAAAAATAAAAGCCATTGCGTTGCCTTCTTCATCTCCGCACTGCCACTCATTCCAGTCCCTCGAAGGAGGGACTCTGGTATGCAGAGTTATTTTCGTCTTTGGTTCGTTTCTTGTTCCGGTAATAATTAAAGTAACCAGTACCTGATGTGCTTGTTCAGGCCCGGCGCACCCTTCATATACCTGCGATTGATTCACCGAATCATGCCTTCCCTCATAAGTAGCGGTAATATCAAGTTCCGGATTCAATATATCGCCGGTGAATAATATCTTGCCCGATGCTTCAAATCTCTTTATAAAATTGTAATAAGACCTGCTGCCTGCATCAACCTGACCTGTTAAACGGGATACTTCCGGTGTTTTATTAAAATACAGGCGCCCCTTAAGATCGGCAAATAGTTCTTCGCTGGTCTGAGTATTGAACACGAATCTTAGCGTCGTCGGTCCCTGCGTTTCTATATTTACATCATAGTTAATACCGTCGAGAAATGACTTTTCTTCTGATGCCGGCGGTGTTGATGAAAATTCACTTGCGGCCGTTCCCCTGCCGTATCGCTGTTGATTCTTACTTCTTCCGTTCTTTGAGATATCAACTTTGGAGAATTGAGTCTTCGCATGTGATGTATCATCCAGGAACTTCACATCTATAAAACTGTCGTTTACAAATTCAATCTCGCGTTCCGGCGGCAGTACCAGTTGAGCGTCTCTAATAAACACGTCTCCGCGTACCGTCGAATTATCAAAATTTCCTTCCCAACTAAGTCCTTTCGATCCGGTTGCTGCAAATAAATCACCGTAGATTTTTTGCCCGGTATGCCGTTTATCCTGCCGCATGACCTTAAGGTCGCCCCGCGCCAGAATATCAAAATAATTGATATTCAATCCATGCAGTGTAAAACTCCCTGTAATTTTCATTGATCCAACATGCTGGAGTTCCATTGGATCATTTTGAATGGTGAAATTCTCAAATTTAATTTTGTCACCTGCAGGAATCAGATTACCGTTTAATACATAACGAAGACCGAGCGGCTCGAATACCAGATCCGCCTGTCTGATTGACATTGATCCTTCATATTCCGGAGCATCAATAGGTCCCTTCATCTTCATGTCACAAGCCATCCGCCCGCTGAGATCGGATATTTCAGGAATAAAAGGATCAAGAAATCTTAGATCCAAATCCTCCGCCTTTAAAATAAGATCTACTTCACCTTCAAGTTCATGCGGTTCTGTCTGGGCAAGAACAAATTCATACGGCAGCGATCCTGAGAAAAGCATATCAGGAGGCGCCTGGAGGTCGTCAGGACGGCCTGCAAGTTTTACCAGGAGTTTTAAAACATAATCTGAGTAATCAAGATGAGATACAATTTTTCCGAGTTCCTGACTTCTTTTCTGGCGCGTATCTAAAGCCCGGACTCCGTTGGCATTGAGATCTATAATAATGTCGGGACTTTCAAAACTGCCGCTGAATGACGCCGAAGCGTCCATTTGACCGTCAAACTGTATGGGAGATTTTGCATATGAACCCCTGTAAAGGACGTTTCTTAAGTTAGACAACAGGAATCTGTTCAGCAAAATATTTAAATCTGAGATTCCCGTTGGGCTGAAATATCCCGAGAACAACACTTCTTCTGATTCATGAACCATAACAAGCGAATGGACACGAAATCCATCCTGCCCGAAATCCAGTTTCACCCTGCCTGCATTTCTTGCTGTATAATCTCCTAAAGCAATCTGCAGTTCAGGAATTTCGAATTCCATCAGCCCTGCATTAACCCTGGTTTCGCCTGCAATTTTAACTCTTGCAGTCGAATCAATCAAAGCGGAGAATTGAAAATTACTTGAATCGGATTTCACATTGAGCCGGCCTGCCAAATCATTGAAAATAAAACCATTAAATGAAAAGTCATGCAGATCCGCCTCAATTGAGGCATCAAATGTTTTAAAAATCGTCTGCGGATTAATACCGCTGAAGAGATACTGAATCATCGCCGTATCGGCCGTAAGAGTATCTGTCTCTGTATACAACTCAAATTGCCGGAGATTCATATCTCCAATAAATTGAAGAGCAGTTGAATCTCCTGCTATACTTCCCTGCATGAAACCCCAGCCGTACAAAGGAACATCGATAATAAGTCCAACCGGCCTGAAATCGTTTACATTCAGACGAAAGTGCGATTCGATTGATACATTTTTTTTAATGCGAGACGGTTGAAATTCCGGGGTTTCTGCAAATATCTTTTTATCCGATCGGAGAGAATCAAGGGTCCGGAATCGATGAGCGACCGCATCTGTTACCAGTTTAAATGAATTTCCCCAGGCAGAGATAAACGAAGCGGGAGAAAAACGTCCGCTGACTTCAAGATCGCCCACCGTCGATGTTATATTTAAATTACTTCTAAGGCTGTCTCTTAAAGTAAACACCACATTAGCTTCTCCTGAGTCAAATTCTTCTCCCCTGAATAACGAATGGTAAAAATTTAGATCTACTGTGTCAGAACGGCCGGTTTTGCCGGCTGCACCGGATCCTGTCATTTCAAAAGATAAAGAACTTGAATATCTGCTATCCTCAAGCAATTCAGCAAGATTTAATGATCTGATTTTAGCCTCAATATTATACCCGGACGAATCATTTTTAAGAAAACTGAGAAGACCTGAGAGTTCATAATTACCGTTACCCACAGCAGCTGCAATATTCGAACGGAGAAGTCCGCCCGCAATATCGAACATGAATACGGAACTTTGCACAGACAAGCCATGGAATGACGAGGAATCCATTTCCAATTTAAGCTGTCCAGTCATAGAATGCGGGTCAAAACCTGTCCCCGCAACTGTAATCAGGCCATTCAGATTACTGGTCAGTTTCCGATTATGGAATAAAGTATCCAGAGTCAGCGAATTGATCTTTATTGATCCCGAATAGGCGGGATTTTCAGACACAATATTCAGCTTTCCATCTAAATCAAAACTACCTGCAGCAGCATTGCACAAAATGCGCGCTTTAAAATCCAGCGGCCGCCCTTCGTAATCCACCGAATATTTTACAGGACCAAGGAAACTGAAGTCCGGAAGATTTAAGCCGGGCAGGCAATCTTTCAGATCCTGCGGAACAATAATATTATCATCCGATTTAATTGTCATTTCCAGCTTCCGGGGAGAGTGTAAATTCCGCAGATATCCCTTAAGTCGAACACGAGAGTTAGGCATCTGTACAGCTAGATTAGCTACTTCCAAATTGCCGAACGTGCCGCCGGCTTTTAAATCTAATTTCAGTCTGCCGTCCAGAAAATCTACATACGGATAAAGTAACTGCTTCAATTCTTTTGTATCGAGGTCATTTGCAGAAAGTTTGATATTAACCGGCTTCAATTTCAGTTCCTCTAAGTCCGCTAAGGACGTCAAATCGACATTCTTCATTCCGGCATCAAGTTGTAATTCTGACTTAAATGTTTCTATACTCAGATCCTTGATGCTTGCTTCATTTTTTGTCAATAAAAACTCTCCGCCTAAATGCTTAAGCACAAATGTCTTTCCCGGATTTTGATCGTCGTTATTTCTGCCGGCAGAAGAATCATTTGACAAACCGGATATAAATGCCAGATTATTTAATTTGATTTGATAATCGTCTTCCTGAATTTTTATGGATGCGGCTATAGAAAGTGATGTAAGACGTATGTTCGCATAGTCGATTACATTACCGGGCGGAAGCTCGGATTCGCCTGTTTGCCGTTCACAAAGAAGCAAAGAATCTGTGTATGATAATTCAGCATCCTGCAATTCGAGCCTTTTAATATCTATCGTCCAGGAAGACGGAGTTGTATCTGTTGATGCTGATTTTAAAAGGCGTGAAATATTCCAGCTGCCATCTGCCGTGCTGTAGATATTAATGCGGGGCTTTTCTACAACAACCTGACTGACAGCAATCCGTTTAAAAATAAATCCCAGAATATCGTATTTAAATTCGATGTGCTCCGACGAAAATACTTCATCGCCGAAACCGTGTAAAGATATGCTGTCCACCGAGAAACCTGTAAGCAGATTCCCTTTGATCTCGCCGAATTGCAATTCACCATTCAGAGCAGTTCGTGATTCGTTCAGAATTGTATTGCGCAGATATGTTTTAAATGTGCGGGTCTGCGTGTATCCTGTCAACGCAATAAAAATAAATAAAAAAGCGCCGCCGGCATAATATATAATTTGAAAGAACTTGCGCACGGTATCTTTCCCGCTTAGATCCTGCGGCAGAAATAAGCTTTAACACAGATAAAAATAATCATATTTGCTTTTGGCAGCATTTTATTTTGTTCTGCCGGAAGTGATCTTCTTAATAATATTTGTTGTAGACCGGTTCGGCACATAATCAATCGTCTGAACTCTCCCTCCGGCAGCTTCAACTATATCCTTGCCGACAATATCGTTAATCGCCCAATCAGAACCTTTTACCAGAATATCAGGTAAAACTGCCTTTATAAGATTATAGGGAGTATCCTCATCGAACAGGCAGACATAATCAACAACAGCGAGTGCAGCAAGAACAAAAGCCCGGTCGTCCTGAGAAACAACGGGACGTTCGGGTCCTTTTAAACGCCGGACCGATGCATCTGCGTTCATACCGACAACAAGTACATCACCAAGCAATCTCGCTTTAGTCAGGTATTCCACATGGCCCCGATGTAAAATATCAAAGACGCCGTTTGTAAAAACAACCTTCTTACCTCCGGTCTTCAAACTTTGCCTTATCTCTGCCAGTTCCTTATTTTCAACTACCCTGCCCACTATCGATTAACTCCGCCGCCGTTATCTTTTAAAATTGTCTGTAATAAAATCTCTTTTTCGATTGGAACAATACCAACTTCACCGCATACAATTCCACCTGCATAATTAGCCAGCGATGCTGATTCCTGCACAGTCGCACCAGCCGCCATAGCCATCGTAAGCGTGGCAATTACCGTATCACCTGCACCGGACACATCTGCAACATGTCTTGCTCTTGTTTTTACATGCACGGGAGAGCCGCCTCTTTGGAGTAAAATCATTCCCATTTCGCCGAGCGTAAGCAATATATTATCGGCCGCAAGTTTTTCCAGAAGGCCGTGCAATGCTTTTTCAATATCCTTCATTGTATTGAGCCCGCACCCAAGCGCTTCTTCTGCTTCCTTGCGATTCGGCTTAAAAACAGAAACACCCTTATATTCAAAAAAATTATTGGATTTCGGATCGACGGTGATTATTCTCCTGTTGTCTTTTGCCAGCTGAATAACGGATTTAATCAACTCTTTCGTAAGCACACCCTTGTTATAATCCTCAAGAATTATTCCGTCTAAAGACTTTACCTGGTTTTCAAGCATATCAAGGACTTTTTTTTGCGTGCCCGCGTTGAGATCGATTTTTTCTTCCTGATCGATCCGGACGACATGCTGCGAATGTGCAATAACCCGGGTCTTGATCGTCGTAGGGCGGCTACCGTCACTTATAATACCTTCAACCGGAAAGCCTTTTTCAGCCACCAATGCCCGCAGTAATTCCGCGCCGGTGTCTTTACCTACAACACCAATCATTATAGGCACACCGCCAAGCGACGCAATATTATTCGCCACGTTAGCAGCTCCGCCGAGACGCGTCGATTCTTCGTCTATATCAACTACCGGCACAGGGGCTTCAGGAGAAATACGCGATACTTTTCCCCAAAAATAACGGTCAAGCATCAAATCGCCGATTACGGCAATACGCTTATTCTTAAATCCCGTTTGAATTTCCGATAATCTATCTGCAGTCAGTTGAACCATAAAAACATGTATTCGCTGTGAATTTTCATTAAATATAGAGAGAAATGGATGTACAATCAAGAAATGCCTGAACTTATTACTCTATCTTTATATATACGTTTTATAATATCTCCGGTTCCAATGAAATACAATGATTTTTACTTCAGAAAGCATGAAAAGCCCCGCATTATATTCTCACAACATCCCCTTCTAAAAAGGAAAGAATGACTTATCGACATCAATCTTTCGACAGCTCATAAACTCATATACATTCTTGCTTCTCACTTTAAAACTCGCTAATCTTATTTTTATTTTATAGGTCAAATAACAGCGACTTTAACTTTTCCTTTATCTATTCTGAAAAACGATGAAACTGCTTGAACATATCGCCAATCATAAAATTACTATCGCAGACGGAGCAATGGGAACCGAGCTTTTTAGAGCCGGAATTGCCGGCGGAGAAATAAATAATCTTACAAATCCCGATTCTGTTCAGAATATTCACCGCAGTTATTTAAACGCCGGCGCCAGACTTGTCACAACCAATACTCTTACGATGAATCGAATATTCATTGAATCACATTCATTGGATATCGATGTGGTAAAGGTAAATGAAGCAGGTGCAAAACTTGCACGGCAGTCAGCCGGC
Source organism: Bacteroidota bacterium (assembly GCA_016928255.1). Classification (GTDB taxonomy): domain Bacteria; phylum Bacteroidota; class Ignavibacteria; order UBA10030; family UBA10030; genus Fen-1298. Next base: position 8,403 of record JAFGLB010000209.1, on the reverse strand, counting down.
AATGATAATTACGTACTCGGAGATATCAGCTCCACCGGTCAATTACTGGAACCTTACGGCGAATTCAGAGAAGAATCATTTTTTCATACTTATAAAGAACAGGCCGGAATACTTGCTGAGAATGGAATAGACGGATTTATTATTGAGACAATGACCGACCTGCGCGAAGCATTATGTGCACTTCGCGCATGTAAAATAATCTCGTCTCTGCCTGTCTTCGTTACGATAAGTTTTTCAACTGCCAAAAACGGCGGGAAGACTATTATGGGAAATTCCGCAAAAGACTGCGCAATTTCATTAACAGAGGAAGGTGCGGATGCAATCGGAACCAATTGCGGCAGTATCGATCCGAAGGATATGCCGTTGATTATTTCTCAAATGAGAGACCACAGCCCGCTTCCTCTTATTGCTCAGCCGAATGCCGGAAAACCGAAACTACTCAATAACGTAACAACCTTTGATATGCCTCCTGATATGCTCGCTAATTGCATGACAAAATGCATCCAAAATGGAGCAAGCATAATCGGCGGCTGCTGCGGAACAACTCCGGATCATATTAAGGCAATATCGGTTTTAACATGATGCTAAATCAAACTAAACCCGGAGTTAATCATTTAAAGCAACGCAAAAGAAAAATTTTTATGAAACAGTTATTTATACTTTTTTTCATCCTCTGCTCAATTGTCAATGCCCAAGAAAATAATCCGAAACGAGTTATGCAGCCTGCACACAGTGCTGCTGAGCTGGATTCTCTTTGGGCAGACTTTTTTGATAACCGGACATCTGAATCGTTTATCAGAATTTTCAAATCATTACATTTCCACAGGGAACGTCAAGATATTGAAGTATTTCTTGTCGGATCTGCTGCAAAATACTCGCTAATCAATTATGGGAAACAAAGCGACTATATTCTCAAAGTCATCAGGGCAGTCACAGAGGTTTCAAACTACTCGCTTAAGCCGGAAGGCTTGGACGTATTAAAATACATTAACGACCCTGATGGTATAAATAATTATCGCAAGGAAGTCAGCAAAATCTTAGCAGAAATTGCCGGGAACAATAGCAATTAGATATACCAACGAACAGCTTTATCTAATACACATAAAATGAACCATAAATAACTATTTAATGCCGGATGTTATATCTATGGATAAATTTCTTCACCGGTTAATATTCATAAAGAAATGGAACACAGAATAATTACTTCTCGCCCACCGATTTAAACATCTTAAGCACTGAAGATGCTGGTTTGACTATTCTATTCTGCGGGAAACTTTATTATATTAGGCGCAGATATTCATAGGTAAATTCTTATCACTTCATTGAAACAATAATTGACAGCAGCGAACATCATAGAAGTTCATAATCTGACAAAGGTATTTGCCAAGCGCAAGAACTCTCCAGTCCGTGCATTAAACGGAATTTCATTCAATGTGGAAAAAGGCCAGATTTTCGGTCTGCTCGGGCCAAATGGCGCAGGCAAATCGACCGCAATTAAAATCCTGACTACACTGCTTTCCCCAACCTCCGGTACTGCAATTGTCGGCGGATACGATGTAGTATCTCATGGAAATGAAGTGCGAAAAACTATTTGTGCCGTCGTCCAGGAAAATGCAATCGAGCTGTATCTTTCGGTAAGAAACAATTTCCGTTCTTTCGGAAAATTTCACGGTTCTTCAGCAGTCGAAATAGATAAACAAATAGACCATGTGTCCGAATTATTCAATTTACGTGAATTTCTGAATGAAGCGGGAGTGGATTTAAGCGGCGGAATGAAAAGACGGGTTCAGGTAGCAAAAATGTTCCTTATCGATAAACCTGTAGTTTTTCTGGACGAGGCGACTACAGGCATGGATACGTTCAATAAACGAACAACAATAGAAGCGATTCGTGAAGAATCACATAAAGGCCGGACAATACTGCTGACAACTCATCTGCTGGACGAAGCGGAAGCATTATGCGATGCAGTTGCTATTATAAACCACGGTGTCATGCTCGCTCAAGGTTGTATTGAAGAAGTAAAATCAATGGGAATTCAGCTTTACACCGTTACTATCACATGCAGGCCGGATTTTACGGAAATACGGCGTTGGCTGGAAATGAAAAATCCTGTATCTATCGAACAAACGCAGGGAACATTTGCTGTCTCTGTAACAACAGAAGAACAGGCTCTTGATATAATCAATACTGCACGGTTAAAAAATGTCCTTCTGCAGTTTGAAGTATCACGGGCAAGCCTTGAAGATACTTTCGTAGAACTGATTGATAAGAAAACCGGGGTGAGCACATGAAACCGGTTCTTGCAGTTATGTACCGCGAGTATCTCATCCGCCGCACAAGTCTCATGTGGATGTTTTTCGACGTAATTGTGCCCCTCCTTTACCTGTTATTATTCGGAGTCGCATTCGATCGTGCGTTTGGGACAAGTTTCATTATTGACGGTATGCCTGTACGATATAACGATTTTTTCCTGGCCGGAGTTCTTGCTATGACCTGCTTCGGCAACGCCGTAAATCAAACCTACGGTTTTTTTGTCGACCGTGATAACGGAATTTTCTTCGAACATCTCACGTATCCCCTGACACGCGGACAGCTTCTTTTTGGGAAAATTCTTTTTCAGGGCATAATGACAATAGCACAAACAATAACAACTCTCACTGCCGCAGAATTAATACTGGAAGTTCATATTCAAATCGTTATGATTCCTCTGATTTTTCTTGCAGTAGTAATTGGAACCGCGGGATGGTTTTTCAGCCTGTCAAATGTTGCGTTTCTTATCCGCCGCAATGATACTTTTAACCTCGTGATAAATGCAAGTTATTTTATTCTGATGTTTATGAGCAGTCTCTTCTATCCGATTGACCAGGTACCTGTATGGCTGCGTGTTCCCTCACTGGCAAATCCTCTTACCTGGCACGCAAATATATTGCGGTATTTGACAATAGGAACAGGCAGCAGCATGGAAATCGCCCTGCAATCACTCTTGTTTTTGGGATTCCTTTTTATTTCATTCAAAATTGCCGTGCATACTATCCAACGTTCAGCATAAAAGGTGATGAGATGAAACAAAGACTAATTTATTATATATTGATCACCAGTACAATTATCGGCCTTGCAGCATGCAAAGATAATTCAACCGACCCCAACAATTTACCCTTACTTACATTTGATACAGTAAAAGTCGCCTTGTATATCGATGATGCAGTCTGGCCAAACTGTCAATCCAACACTAAAAATAAATTAAAGGAGATCGGCCTGCCGTATACGGTTATTAATAAAGATACAATCCTGTCAGGCGGCCTGTTATCTTATTCGGTTCTTCTGATGCCGGGCGGCAAACCTGACCTTTACGAACAAAATTTAGGTCAACTATGCGCAACTATTATTAGAGATTATATTTCCAGAGGTGGCGGTTATATCGGCATCTGCGGAGGAGCATTTCTGGCCGCTCGCACCAATGTGTGGAGGGGATGGGCAGGCGAACCGCGAGTCAACTATTCTTATTCGGGCTTTTTGAGAATTTTTAACGGCATTGCGGACGGACCTATTGAGGATTTTGCGCCAACGTATATTAATTCCAATTGCATAATAAAAATTGACTCATCCGAACATCCAATATTAAAAAACCTCCCTGCTTCTTTCAGCTGTGTTTACGATCATGGACCTATGTTTGTAACTGATAATGATCCGAATGCAGTAATACTTGGAGTCTCCGGCCAGAGTAAACCGATGCTTGTAACTACCCTGTATGGAAACGGCAGGATTTTCTTATCCAGCGGACACCCGGAAGCGATGAATTCTGCATCCTGCACAAGTCTTATAATAAATGCTATCCTCTGGTGTTCAAAACAGAATTTTTAAATCCATATCTGGATGCTATGAATAAAAATATTCGCAAGACAGGCTCTATAAAAATATATTTGCTCCTCTTATTATGCTTGCAAGCACAGGAACTTCTTACACAGAATTTCAAAGCAGAACAGAAAAATTATATACGCGTAAGAAATGCATACCAAGAAAAGGAAAATGTTTTAAAGCGGGAATTTTTGCAGGCAGGACTTTCATACCCTCCAAGCGAAGTATTCATCCGGATTTTCAAATATGAAAGGACTCTGGAACTGTGGACGCGAAGTATGAAATCCGATAGTTTTAAATTATTCAAAGAATACAAAATCTGCGTGCTTTCTGGTGAACTCGGACCTAAACGAAAACAGGGCGACTGCCAGGTGCCCGAGGGATTCTATTATGTGGATACGTTTAATCCGGCCAGCAGTTTTCATCTCTCGATGCGGATAAATTATCCCAATGAATCCGATAGAATTCTCGGTATTAAAGGAAAACTCGGAGGCAATATCTGCATACACGGGGATTGTGTTACAATCGGCTGTATCCCTATTACCGACAATCACATAAAAGAAGTCTACCTTCTCGCCATTGAAGCGCGTTCTTCGGGGCAGAATAAAATACCGGTACATATATTTCCGGCCAGATTCAAAGATGGAACACAGACACTGCAAAATTACAGTCAAAATAAAAAATTGAATGCTTTCTGGATGAATTTAAGAACAGGATATGATTATTTTGAAAAATATAAAAAACTTCCTATAATCAGAGTCGCAAAAGACGGCAAATATCAATTTAACTGACAGATCTTACAGGTGAAAAAGTGATTTTAGCTGCAGCACAGACTAAACCCAAACGCGGAGATATCAAACAAAATCTGCTTGATCATTACAGATTGATCAAAATAGCATCTAATGAAGGAGTAAATTTGATTGTGTTTCCGGAGATGTCGATTACCGGGTATGAACAAGAGAACGCTTCCCTCTTGGCTTTCTATCATGACGATTCACGTTTAGATAAATTAAAAGAATTGGCCGCTGAAAATGAAATAATTATTATTGCCGGAGCACCATTAAAAATAAATTCAGATTTATTTATTGGTGAATTTATTATTCAACCTGATATATCAACAAGAATTTATGTAAAACATTTTCTTCATCCCGGCGAGGAAATTTATTTTAAACCATCTTTTTATTACAATCAGAAAATATTATTTGACAATGAAAAGATATCCCTGGCAATTTGTGCTGATATAGATCATCCCGGACATGCCGAAAATGCCAGCAAAGCCGGAAGTTCGATTTATATTGCAAGCATCTTTTTCTCACCGCAAGGAATACTTTCTGCCTATAATTCATTAAGCGGTTATGCGCGAAAGTATTCAATGAATGTTCTAATGTCCAATTTCAGCGGTAAATCATGGGGCCGGCCTTCAGGCGGGCAAAGCGCTTTCTGGGATAAGACAGGCAGCTTGATTGTAAAAATGAGCGATTCAGATTCCGGTTTACTGGTTGTAGAAAATATTAATGAAACATGGACAGGGCGAACCATAAATGATAAAACCTGATCCTGTCTTGTGTTCTGTGATGGAAATTTATAGTTATCGCAGCACTGTGCCTTATTGAATACAAGATCTCTTATTTTTTCTGGTACTGGCATCAATTCTTAAATATTTTTTTTTACACCGGCAATATCTAAATAGAAATAGAATCCGCTTGGTGCTTTAAATATTTAAATCCTTGACATATTCAATTACATAAAGTATATTATATAAAATACTTTTTGGCGTTTGCTCTGCTTTTTATGGAGCAGGTTCTTTAATATAAGCTGTTTGGGGTGCTACGGTCGCTACTGAACCATTGACCGGGCTGAGATCACACCCTTGTAACCTGATCTGGATAATACCAGCGTAGGGAAGTAAAAAAACGATTTTATACATAAAAACCGTTTTCCATGAACCTATGGGAAACGGTTTTTTATTTAAGGAGAGTCCTATGAAAAAAACATTATTTTTCTTAATTATAAACATGCTCTTATGCAGGGAAACTACTGCACAGGTTCAAACCGACCGGGATACGGTTTACCAATCTGCGCCTGTTACAGTAACGGCAACTTATGCAACTGAGAGAATGTCTCCCGTAACTTTTTCCAATCTGAAAAGGCAGGAAATACAGCAAAGGTATTCGATACAGGATGTTCCCGCACTGCTTTCAGAACTGCCGTCTATCATGTTCTATTCCGAAAGCGGAAGCGGTACAGGATATAATTATATCAATATGCGTGGATTCGACCAGCGCAGACTCTCGGTTATGATCAACGGCGTGCCGCAAAACGATCCAGAAGATCATAATGTTTACTGGATTGATTTTCCAGATTTGCTCGGAAGCGCTACAAATATACAGGTTCAGCGCGGTGCGGGAAGTGCATTCTACGGCCCGCCTGCAATTGGCGGTTCTGTAAATATCATTGCCCTTCCTTATAATTCCCGGTCCGGCATTACGCTGGAAAGTTCAATCGGCCTCCAGGAATACGGATCAACAAATACCATTGCACTCTCAACACGAAAATATTCCGTATCGTTCAACTCGGGTTTGACCGAAAAAAAATACATGTTCTACGGACGCCTCGGCACTATGAGTACAGACGGATACCGCGATAAGGCATGGGCAAACATAGATTCGTATTTCTTTGGAGCCGCACGTTTTGATTCAAATATGACCACGCATATACATTTTTACGGAGGGCCTTTCAGCGACGGACTTGTATACACCGGCCTGCCGAAATTCTATAATAATGACCTTAATTTAAGGCGAAAGAATTACAGCAGTTTCAGCACTAGCGATGAATATAATACTGTAACCGATGCCACACTGCGTAAATCGCAGGAGATAGATAACTTTTCCCAGCCGCATCTTGAACTCCTTCACGAATGGCGGTTATCATCAAATACGAAATTAAATAATACGATTTTCTATATTCAGGGCGACGGGTATTATGATTATTATGATGGCTGGGCGGACACGTCCACCTTGAGGCTCGGAACTGCATATGGATTCCCGGTTTTGGCAAATCCTGCCAACGTGATAATCCGCGCTTTCGTCGGCAATAAACAAATAGGATGGCTGCCCCGAGTTGAATGGACTCATGGCGAAGGTACATTGACTATGGGAGCAGAACTGCGTTTCCACCGCTCTATTCACTGGGGAAAAATCAATTATGCGGAAAATTTGCCGCAGAATTATGACCCGGATTACCGATTTTATGAATATAACGGCGAAAAAGATATGGTTTCTTTCTACGTGCATGAACTATATCAACTGCGGCATGATATAACATTAATGACGGACGTTCAATTTGTGTATAACCGCTATGGAATAGCAAATGAAAAATATCTTGGATATAATTTCAGCTTTCCATACTTTTTTATCAATCCGAGAGCAGGCATCAATTACAATTTGAACGAACAAGTGAATTTATACTCAAGCATAGCTTACACGTCAAGAGAACCTAGATTGAAGAACCTTTATGCGGCTGGAGAATCCTTTTACGGTGAAATGCCGCAGTTTGAAGCAGACATAACCGGCAGCACCGTTAAATACGATTTTTGTAAGCCGCTGGTTAAGCCGGAACGGCTCTTCGATTTTGAAATAGGCGGCATTTACAGAGACGAGACCTCTCTACTTTCAGTAAATTTATTCTGGATGGAATTCACAGATGAACTTATCAAAAGCGGGCGTGTTGATATATTCGGCCAGCCGGTTACAGGCAACGCGGAAAGAACCCGGCATATAGGCGTTGAAATGGAAGGCCAGGCATACCTGGGCGATGGATTTTCAATCGGCGGCAACGCTTCTCTTTCAAATAACCGGCTGGTTAAATATTCGGTGGCGGACAGCAGCAGCAACGGAGTTGTCTATAAACACAACCTGGATGGAAATCCGATTGCAGGCTCTCCTGATTATATGGCTGGAATAAGATTGACACAAAAACAGGATTCATGGAGCATTTCGGCAGATGCCAAATACGTCGGCAGTTTTTATACAGATAATACAAAAAATGAACTTTTCAAAAACGACGAATACTTTGTCTTAAACCTGTCATGCCTTTATACGCTTGAACTCGGTAAGCAATCGGACCTGACCATACGCGCAGAGGCAAGAAACCTTTTAAATAAGCTGTACACAATGAGTGGAGAAGGTGATGAATTCTTCCCCGCCGCTGAAAGAAATTATGTATTCGGAATTATTTTACATTATTAACAGATGTTACATAGATAAGATAAATTACCACAACATTTAGGCAAATTGCCACGACCTTTAGGTCGTGAAATAGAATAAACTAAATAGAGCGGGCTTTAGCCCAATAATAATTTCGAAAACGGAGTTAAAACCCGAGCATACTTTTGATTTTATGATCCACGAGCTGAAGCTCGTGGCAATAATGGTACTTTTAATAGATATTTATTGTAATCCAATAGGCAAATTGCCACGACCTTTAGGTCGTGGTATTGGATAAATAAAACGGAGCGGGCTTTAGCCCAATAATAATTTCGAAAACGGA
>JAFGLB010000023.1 GCA_016928255.1 Bacteroidota bacterium | reverse complement strand
TATGTGCGGCGTCTGATGCCCGATACATTCAGCGGTCTGGACAGCGTCGTTCCACTTTTACGCCAGGGCGAGTCAATTATAATAGGTGATTCGATCCCGATTCCACAGCGCGTACAGATTGATCTGCCTACACCGACTCCTCACAGCGCTGATGTTAAATTCTTTGATAAGTGGAAACATCCCAATACAAAAACAGACGTTGCGGAAGTTATGGACCACTGGTGGAATCAGAAAAGAAGCTGAATTCCAGGATTAATACAATAAATAACAACAGTTATTGAATTGACTTGAAAAGAATAAGCCGTTTATTTATATTGTATTAAACAACTTTATTGATAATATATGTTACCGGAAACAAGTATAGCTCGGAATTCAGTTAAGAACGTTAAAACAGCAGTCTGCGCATGTTGCTGCTGTTACAGGATGATTACGGGTTTAGTACTCAGGTAATTGTTTCTTAATTTATTTTGAAGAAAGGCTCGGTTATACTGAGCCTTTTTTTTTTATATGCAAAAATTCCGAATGAAAATATCGGTGTAATATGCAAACAGCTTGAAAAGGAGCAATAAAATGACGAAAGAGACGACATACAGCGATTTTGCCCGGATATTGAAAATGCGCCGCGATGATCATTCGCTCGGCTTCCAGCTTAAAAAAAGCACGCAGGAGTTTGTAGATGATCTTCTGGCAATACTGTTCCCTCACTTGTGCAAAGAGGAATTCTATACACAGGAAGAAATCGAATCGCGGCTTATACTGCTTGAACGTAATTTAAAACGCCTGCTCATTCCGATTCTGAAGGATTCGTCTGTGGATTCCGACAGCACGGTGAGAGAATTCATGCAGGTACTGCCCGAACTGCACGATAAACTATGGCTGGATGCCGAGGCCATCACAAGCGGGGATCCTGCCGCGGAAAGTATCGATGAAGTAATTTTGGCATATCCCGGATTTATGGCAATCGCAATATACCGGATAGCGCACGAATTCTATATCAGGCACGTACCGATATTCTCACGTTTGGTAACCGAGTATGCACATCAAATAACGGGAATCGATATTCACCCCGGTGCCCGGATCGGGACATCCTTTGCCATCGATCATGGGACAGGTATCGTTATTGGTGAATCGACAATAATAGGCAATAATGTTAAAATCTATCAGGGCGTTACACTAGGTGCCTTAAGCGTGGAAAAGAATCTGGCAAAATCCAAACGTCATCCTACAATAGAAGATAATGTGGTTATATATGCGCAGGCAATTATTCTTGGCGGTGAAACAGTGGTCGGTCATCACAGTGTTATTGGAGGAAATGTCTGGCTGACGACATGCGTTCCGCCTTTTTCCTCCGTATACCAGGAAAGCAAAGTTACAGTCCGCCAGAAAGAGAATAAATGAATGGTGTCAATATGATAGCAGCATATTTGGAAAGGAGATTATGAAAGCGAATTCTATACTTGAAACAATCGGCAATACGCCGCACGTCAGAATAAACAGGCTGTTTGGCGATAATGAAGTATGGGTCAAGCTGGAACGAGCAAATCCGGGCGGCAGCATCAAAGATCGTATCGGTCTTGCTATGATCGAAGATGCAGAACGACGGGGGATGCTTAAACCGGACAGCATAATAATAGAGCCGACTTCCGGAAATACAGGTATCGGCCTTGCCCTGGTTGCAGCAGTAAAAAAATATAAACTTATTTTGGTTATGCCCGAGTCTATGTCTGTTGAGAGACGCCGGCTGATGGCTGCGTATGGGGCTCAGCTGGAACTTACTCCCCGTGAAAAAGGAATGAAGGGAGCAATTGAAAAAGCGCATGAACTTGCATCGAAGATAAATGATTCCTGGATACCACAGCAGTTCGAGAATGAAGCTAACATCGAAATACATAAGAAAAGAACTGCGGAAGAAATTATCAGGGACTTTCCCGGCGGATTTGATATGCTTATTACAGGCGTCGGCACAGGCGGCCATATTACCGGGGTGGCCGAAGCACTTAAAAAGAAGTTTTCGAATCTCAAAGTATTTGCCGTCGAACCGAGTCTGTCCCCGGTAATAAGCGGCGGCCAGCCGGGGCCGCATCCCCTGCAGGGAATAGGTGCGGGATTTATCCCTAAAAATCTTCATACAGAAATACTGGATGGTGTAATCACTGTTACAAGAGAAGAGGCATTTGATTATGCAAAGCGCTGCGCGCTTGAGGAGGGAATTCTTGCCGGAATTTCTTCAGGTGCATCGCTTGCAGCTGTAGCAAAAAAAATATCCGATCTTCCGAAGAATGGCAAGGTGCTTACCTTCTGTTATGATACAGGCGAGCGATACCTGTCGGTAGATGGACTGTTTTAATACCGGTAATACTTGAATGAAAAGTATAGTCATGGAGGTAAAATGGAATATTCAGAGCTTATAAAAATTCGCGAAAGCGTTCGCAATTATGATCCGGCCCGGCCTGTAAGTAAAGAAGTATTGTTGAAGATTCTTGAAGCAGGGAGACTGGCGCCTTCTGCTGCCAACCGCCAGCCGTGGAAATATGTAATCATTGCATCGAATGAAATGCTGGCAAAAGTAAAAACATGTTATGATAAAGACTGGTTCAGGGATGCGCCCCAATTAATTACTGTCGTCGGCGATGAAAATGAAGCATGGATACGTAAATATGATAACCGCTGCTTTATCGAAACGGATCTGGCAATTGCATTGACTCATATAATCCTCGCCGCCGCGGATGAAGGCGTCGCTACATGCTGGATATCTAATTTTAAACCTGATGTTGCGCGGAATGCTCTCGGTTTGAAAAATCACCAGCATATCTATGCAATATCGCCTATCGGATATCCGAGAACAGATTACAAGCATAAAGAAACCAAAGAAAGAAAACCGTTAACGGCCGTAACAGAGTGGATATAAAAATACTCCGACGTACTACCAAACGCCGGAGTATAGGGAGGCTAACTATGTGCTGTCGGGGAGACAGCACACTATAAGATAATTCCTATACAAATGAATGTCAAGTGACATTAATTCAGAAGTATACCGTTTATTAAGACATTACGGCAGGTATTGTTTTTTTATCCGGAATACTTAACTATATCAGGGATCAATCAGTATAGAGATAGCGTTTAATTTTTTGAGTTGGTGTTTTTTCGAAGGGTTCAGTTTGTTCAATTACACGGCTTATTTTGGAAAAAGACGAGACTTGTTCATTTGTTTGTTTTTTCAGGTCCTCCAGCAGCTGGGTAATTCTTTCTTTAATTTGCGATTCCGATAATCCCGCAGCCGAAAATTCAGTGTCAAGTTTTTCGTAATCAAGAAATATTCTGGCAACAAGTTGTCCTTCATCCTGGTAGACCAGCGATTCCAGTACTATATCCGAACGGTTAATTACCGATTCGACGGCTTCGGGATAGATATTCTCGCCGCTGGGACCGAGAATAACATTCTTCATTCTTCCGTTTATATAAAGATATCCTGTCTTGTCAAAACTGCCTAAGTCGCCTGTGTGGAAACATCCATCAGCGGTCAATACTTCCTTCGTTTGTTCCGGGTCGCGGTAGTATCCCTTCATCACGCTTGGCCCGCGCACGACTATTTCTCCGATTCCGGATTTTGGATCCGGATTTTCAATCTGCACTTCCAGGCCGGGTACAATCGGGCCAGTCGACCTGTATCTGGTTTTTTCCGCATTCTCTCCTGCAACAAGGGGCGATGTTTCGGTCAATCCGTATCCGATGGCATATGGAAATTCCGCTTCTTTCAAAAATCGTTCAACTTCCTGCGATAGTGCAGCTCCTCCGATACCAAAAAATTTTAGCGCTCCGCCAAAAGTATTCATTAACTTTTTGCCGGCCATTTTATGAATGCGTCTACGAACCATAGGGAATTTATACGCAAACCGTACTATTGTATGTTTTTTTATTTCAGGCAGAATTTTTGTTTTATACATTTTTTCTATGATTAACGGAACGGTCAGCATCATAGTCGGTTTTATTTTTTCCAGTGCCGGCACCAGAACCGCGGCGGTGGGGAGCTTCTTAAGATAGTATACCGATGCACCTGATATTACCGGGAGCACCAATCCGAGCGTGCATTCGTAAACATGAGCTAGTGGAAGCACGGAAAGCATCCTGTCTTTGCTGCCAATATCGGGAATTTTTGCCGATGCATAGGCATTCCAAACGATATTCTTATGTGTCAGCATGACACCTTTGGAATGACCCGTTGTGCCTGATGTATAGATTATTGACGCGATATCATCTTCTGCAACTTCCCGCTGTTTGAGGCCTGCAAAGCTCAGTACAATATTTTTAATCTTGCTTAGTTCCCTGCTTCCTTCGGCAATTAACTGACGCAGAGTTGCTTTTGATGTTTCAGGATTGATGATGGATAAATTATTCAGCAGAATAATACAGTCAAATTCCGAAAAATCGAGGTCCTCAATTTTCTGATAAAACCGCTCGGAAATGAAAATCACTTTACTGCCTGAATGCCGCAGGATATGATGAATTTCTGAGGCGTGAAAATCGGGAAGAATAGGTACTACAACAGCGCCCATAGTGGTGATTGCGAAATAGGCGATTCCCCATTGCGGACTGTTTTCACCAAGAATCGCTACTCGGTCGCCGTGTACTACTCCCTGTTCTTTTAGGAAAGCAGAAAGATGATCAATCTGCCGTTTTAAATCGTTATACGTGATCGGTTCATCATCCGTATAACTGAGAGCGATACTGGCCGAATTCTTTCGGCAGCTTTCTTCAATAGAATGCTGTAAAGTCAGACGCTGAAGTTTTGACTTGTTATTGCTTTGAGAAAACATCGTTTATCCTTCACCTTTAATAAATAAAATAAGAAGAATTTAAGCAATTTGAAAGACATGCTATTTTATTACAGCACTTGCGGACGGAATAAAATATTCCTACCATGCTCTCAACTCAAATAATGGCTTAGCTCTTTGAGAAGTGGTGGTTTATATATCGTATTAACATATACTGATATTATTGCAGTATAAAATATGTGCCATCGGTTAGCGAAAGGAGAACGCCATGTCTCACTTAAAACCAGAGGACTGCCTCAGCTTCTTTTCGGAAGCACTTAATATCCTGAAAGCTACACACGAGCCGGAAAGGATAGTCTCGCTTATTGTTGATCGTATAGTGCGCATGTACAGCTGCCAGACCTGTGCCGTTATCATAATAGATCCTGCCACGGAATACCTGCGGATATTTGCAAACCATAATTTATCGCATCTTTATGTGAAGAATTTTCGGCGTCCTCTTGGAACCGGTATAATTGCGCGGATGCTTTCTACCGGCCGGCCGGTTCTTATCAGTGATGCCGGGCAGGAACAGGAAGCCGCAAAAGAAGTGCAGCTGGAACATGAGTTTCGTTCAGCAGTGTGCCTGCAGATTATAGCGGAACATCGCACATTAGGATACCTTCATGCCGACGCGCGTGAATCCGGTGCTTTTACAGATAAAGACATTTGTGCGCTTCAGAGTTTTGCCGATCTTGCAAGCATTACAATTACAAAATCATATTTATATGAAAAAAACCTGCGTCTTGATCCTGTGGATCCTGAAACCAATCTGGAAAAATATGCGCCTTTTCTGGAACGGTTAAGAACAAGCATATCGCGCGCAGAAGCCAACAATGAACACCTTGCATTGTTTATTCTTGACGTGGATAATTACAAAAAAATCGAAGGAACATACGGGTATGCCGCGTCAAAACAGCTGCTTAAGGAAATTGCCGGCATTATTAAATCCCGTGTCCGTCCGATGGATGCTGCAAGCAGGTATGGATTTGACGAATTGATAGTCCTTCGTGAAAACAGTCCGCTTGCTAAAGGCATTGCATTTGCAGACGAAATAAGACATGCAATCGAGGAAACGGAATTTACTAATAATAAAATTCACACAACTGTAAGCATAGGTGCGGCAGAATTTCCGGGAAATGCAAAATCCGATGAAGATCTTGTGCTTGCTGCGAAAGAAGCATTATATCTGGCCCAGCATGAAGGCAAGAATTCTGTCGCGCATATTTAGTAAATAAGTTGTTAAAAAATGTAGACCAATCCGGTCCGGAGTGAAATACAATATGACTGTATTCGTCCAGCGGACACTGCCTGCAATGTTTGAGGAAAGCGTTTCCAGATATTCAACCAATATACTCCTCTGGGAAAAGAAAAACGATTCATACCAGGGTACGACTTATAAAGCGGCACAAATTCTGGTATATCAATGTGCGGCCGGACTCATATCTCTCGGCATTAAAAAGGGAGAAAGACTGGCACTAATCTCTGAAGGCAGAAGCGAGTGGGTGATATCGGAACTCGGTATTCTATTTGCCGGAGCAATCAATGTACCCCTGTCTGTCAAAATTGATGAATTGGCCGATTTAAAGTTCCGGCTGGCGCATTCAGGCTGCCGTTTTGTTATTGTATCAGGTGCTCAAGCTGAAAAAATCCGTGCGGTAAAAAACGACCTGCCGGAGCTGGAGAAAATTATTTTGCTTGACGGAGAACCGCGCACTGAAGAAGAATTATCGTTTAAAGATCTTCTTGAAACCGGCAAAAATTTTCTTGATCTGCATAAGAGCGTATTTGAAGAGCGATGGCATTCAATAAATGAAAATGATTCGGCAAATATATGTTATACATCCGGAACTACGGCCGATCCGAAAGGAATTATTCTGACGCACCGGAATTATACCGCCAATATAGAGCAGTCGTCCGCTTTGCTTGAGATACCGGAATGGTACTGCTCGCTGCTGATTCTTCCATGGGACCATGCATTCGCTCATACTGCCGGCGTTTATGCGCTCATGAAAAACGGTGCCAGTATTGCTTCGATACAATTGGGCAGAACTCCGATGGAAACGCTGAAAAATATTCCGCTTAATATAAGAGAAACCCGGCCGACATTTCTGCTCAGTGTTCCCTCGCTGGCAAAAAATTTCAGAAAGAATATAGAAAAAGGCATTCGTGAAAAAGGAGAAGGAGTAGAGAGATTATTTGCTAAGGCCCTGGAGCTTGCATATTCTTATAACGGTATCGGATGGGATAGAGGTAAAAACACGCCTTTGAGCACAAAACTTCAGGTGAAACTTTATGATTT
Source organism: Bacteroidota bacterium (assembly GCA_016928255.1). Taxonomy (GTDB): domain Bacteria; phylum Bacteroidota; class Ignavibacteria; order UBA10030; family UBA10030; genus Fen-1298. The sequence continues at coordinate 8,456 of JAFGLB010000023.1, read as the reverse complement.
TCTTATCTTCCGAAAAATAAGAAAAAATTTCGGCGGACGGCTGGAATTTTTCATCGGCGGCGGCGCACTGCTTGATATTGAACTGCAGCGATTTTTTTATGCGATTGGAATTCCGATGTACCAGGGATACGGCCTGACAGAAGCAGCGCCGGTAATTTCTGCTAATGTCCCGAAGATGCATAAACTCGGTTCATCGGGACGCGTTGTGGTTAATCTTGAAGTCAAAATCTGCGACAGCAGCGGAAATGAACTTCCGATCGATCAGAAAGGAGAAATCGTGGTAAAAGGGGAAAATGTGATGGCCGGCTATTGGAGGAACGAAAAAGCGACACAGCAGACTATCCGCGGCGGCTGGCTGTATACGGGTGATTTGGGATATCTGGATGATGACGGTTTCCTTTATGTGCTTGGACGCGCAAAAAGCCTTCTCATCGGCCACGACGGCGAGAAATACAGTCCCGAGGGAATCGAAGAGGCAATAGTCGGTAATTCGGCTTATATAGATCAAATTATGCTGCATAATGATCAATCGCCGTGTACCGCAGCTTTAGTCGTTTTAAACAAGGATAATGTTATAAACTACCTGAAAGTGCACAACCTGAATCCGCATGATGATTTCGGCCAGGAGAAAGCATTGAAGCTGATTGAATCCGAAATTGGAGAATTTAAAGCAAGTGGAAAATTTGCGGGTGAATTTCCGGAGCGGTGGCTGCCTGCAGCGATTGCAGTGCTCGGAGAGGGTTTTACAGAACAGAATCATTTTCTCAACAGCACATTAAAAATGGTACGCGGCAGGATTACCGAGTTTTATAAAGACCGGATAGATTTCCTTTATACTTCTGAGGGAAAAAATATCTGCAACCATCAGAATAAGATGATAATTAAAAGGATGGGGTAAGAGCCTGCTTACCGAAAGTAATTCTTTTTCGGAATTTACTTTAAAATACTTATTTCAATAAATGATTCCTCTTCAGGTCCATGGTAAACCCTGTGGAAGGCTTTTATAAAATCGCTGCTCTTAGCTTTATAAATATTTTTTACATACTTCTGCGGATTCAGGTCGAATAGCGGAAACCAGGTGCTCTGAATTTGTACCATAATTTTGTGTCCCTTTTTAAAGCAATGCAGAATATCCTGGAGTTCTAAGTTCACTTCTTCAATTTTGCCTGGTTTGAACGGCTCGGGATTTTCATAACTCTTCCTGTATCTGCCTCTGATTATTTCGCTTCGTACCATCTGCTGGTACTCGCTCATCCTTCTGCCCGCACGTGTTTTCGGATTATCCGGAGCTTCAACAGGATATACGTCTACAAGTTTTACAATCCAGTCTGCATCGCTTCCCGTAGTCGAGACTTTTAAGCGGGCTGTGAGAGGGCCGGCGATAGTTATATCTTCATTCAATGTTTCTGTCGCATATACGAGCACATCAGGTCTTCTTGCAGCGAACCGTTGGTCGTCTGTCATATACTCTTTCGTCATACCTCTGAAAATATCTTCCGTATAAGGAACAGGTTTGGACGGATCGCTGATATATTCATCGAATAAAGGTTCATTGGATTGCGGCGGATTAAAATCTAATCGGCTATTTGCATGCAAATATAATTTTTCCTGTTTCGCATTATCAGGCGGCCATTTGTCAAATTTTTTCCATTCGTTTTTACCGGTCATAAACATTATCGCTTCCGGCAGATTTAACAGACCTTTATCTTTCAGGTAATATTTGAAAAAGGGGAGTTCTATACTGTCGCGGTAGAAAACTGCAGTTTCCATCCCGAAGGACACATTGCCGAGGAACGAACCGTCGGTTCTTGCCCACCCGCCATGTATCCATGGGCCGATTACCAGCGTGTTTGCAGTTTCCGGATTATTTATCTCGATGTTTTTATATGTCTTAAATGTCCCGTACAAATCCTCTGCATCATACCAGCCGCCTACAACCATAACTGCAGGTGTAATATTCTTCAGATGCGGAAGTATATTCAGTTTTTGCCAGTATTCATCGTAATCCGGGTGATTAACAACTTCATTCCAGAATGCAATGCTGTCGCCGAAATATTTTTCTTTTACTCTGCGCAACGGCTCCAGGTTCATATAGAAACTATATCCATCGGCTGATTTAAAATTATATCCGTTAAGCCATTCTTTTGTGAGGTCATATCTTGGCAAACCCATAGCCGCAATTAGTTCGATAATAGGTAATGCAAGAGCACCATGATGATGCACATCGTCATAATACCAATCGCCAATCGGAGCCTGCGGCGACACGCACTTCAATGCGGGATGTGCGTTGATTGCTGCGCATGAAGCATAGAATCCGGGATATGAAATTCCCCAAAGACCGGCTCTGCCGTTATGATTCTTAAGGTTTTTTATCAGCCAGTCGATTGTGTCGTATGCATCGGAACTTTCGTCAACATCTTTAGCAGTTTGTTTATTCTCAACAAATGGAGTCATATGACGGAAATTTCCTTCCGACATGAATCTTCCTCTCACATCCTGAAACACGAAAATAAACTTTTCCCGGAGAAATTCCGGATGAAGTCCTATTTTATTAAAAGGGAAATCCATTTGTGCGCCGTATGGTCTTACATCATACGGCGTTCTGAGTATTAGAATAGGGTATTTATCAGAACTATCCTTTGGAGAGTAAATAGCCGTAAAAAGTTTGATACCATCTCTCATCTGAATTTGATATTCAGACTTTGTATAGTTTTCAATGAAAAATAGAGAATCCCCGTCCATACCGGCAGCAGCAGCTTGCATATAAACAAACAGGCAGAGCAGGCATAAATATTTTATGGAACAGTAAATGGATTTTCTCTGCGATATCATCATTTTACACTTTACCTCTTCTTACCTCGAGTTCTGTGCGTATGTCTTCGCATCTTGCTTTTGTGAGATTAAGTTTTGATATAAAGAATATCACAGCAATCAGGCCCAGCACCGGAATACTTGCAAGCATGGAACGGATCCAGGTAATTGTTTCAGGTGCCTGAACCTGAATACTCGAATTGAATCCGGACATCTTTAAAATATATCCTGCTACTAATGTTCCGAGTGAATTGCCGAGTTTCAGTATGTAAGAGCCGCAGGCTGTAAATGAGCCCTCGCGCCGGATTCCCATATTCAGCTCGTCGTAGTCGATGACATCTGCGCCAATCGAACCATGAAGCATCCAGAGGCCTGAAGCCGAAAGTCCCATTAGACCCGAAGCAACAGTTTGCAGCCAGGGTATAAGCGGAGTATACAGGAACCATGAACCGCCGTAACCGATGATCCCGATTACTGCCGCGATCATTACGGCAGCCTTTTTTTCAGTTCTTTTTGCTATGCGGTTAAGAATGGGGGCGCCGATAAATCCGCCTATCATGAAAGCAAGTCCCATCCAGAAATTCCAGTTGTCCCCGTTTATTGTATTGCCGGAACAGACATAATAGACCGTAGTATAATATCCGAGGGATCCGACCATGCTTGTGCCCAATGTAAACGCTCCGCCGAATCCCATTATTGTTCTAAACGGTTTGCATTTCAATGTTTCGTAAAAAGAGCTTTTAAGGGAAATGCGTTCTTTTATTTTCACAACAACTTTTTCATAGTAACGTTCTTTTACCCTGAAGAATATTATAATAGCAAATATCGCCATAAGCAGGCCGAGTATGGACGTATAAACCTGTATTCCCATTAAAGTATTCTTGCCGACAGCTCCGGGAAGCAGGAACCAGGACAAATTTGTGAACCGCAGGGCGTAGAAATTTCCGATCTCAAAAACTTTCTGCATCGAGCTTCTGTAAGTCATAATAGAAGTTCGTTCTTCATAATCGGGAGTTAATTCGGCGCCGAGGCTGTTATACGGCACCGTATAAAAAGCCATGATGGGGATATAAATAAGAGAAGAGCCGAGCATATACCAAAATACAAGCGATAAACCGAGGAAATTGATATCGACCCATGAAGGTGAAACAAGAAAAAGTCCGGGAAGGCCGAGTCCCGCTAATATACCGGCAATTAAAATAAACGGACGCCTTCGGCCATGTTTTGATCTGAAATTATCCGAAATCCATCCTGTTATAGGATCGGCGATTGCATCGTAAATTCTTATAAGTGTCAATGCGAGTCCGACAAGGACCGGATCCACTCCCAGATATATGTTAAAGACTGCAAATGCGACCGACGGGTACAGCCAGAATCCCCACATATCAATACCAGTTCCGAGGCCGTAGGCCATTTTTGTAAGTACAGGTATACGATCTCGCACACGACTTCCGTTATTTGCCAAAACTTCTTTTGCCATCTTCGCTCCTTCGTAAGTAATTCAATGTAAGCAGTAGTTGTCTATCAATAATAAACTGAACATTTGGTTTAAATGCTTCTTTAAATTTTTTGAAAAAAATATTTGGGATTCCGTTTTATTTATTTGATAAATGTTATTAAAAACAGTAAACAGTCGGTAGTCGAAAGCTTCAGCTTTCGTAAAAGCGGTAATAAGTGATATGTGATTAGTGATAAGTAAACAGTAAAGAGTGAAGATGGGAGACCTCCACTATACGAGGGAATTAATTACAGTTATTCAGATAGAAAATTAAATATTTGTGTATTAAGGATTCTATTCCACTTTAATTACATGGAATATGTCTGTGTTGCTTAGGAGTCCGATTATTGCTTTCCCGTCGTATACGGCTACTCTTCTGATGCCTTTTGCGCGCATAAGTTCGGCACAGTCCTTTACCGGCAGGTCGGGCGAAACGGTGACGAGCGGCCTGGATTCTATTTCGGATACTTTAACCTCTTCAGGATCTTTACCAGGCGCAACGATTTTGGTTACTACATCCTTGCGCGTAATGATTCCCCAGGGATCGGCGGGTGTTTTTCCGTTCACGATCAGACTGGAAAGATTTTCTGCCCGCATGAGCTTTATTGCATCGGCGACGGACTTATCACTGTCGATATAAAAGACAAACTGGGTCATGACTTCCCCTGCTTTGGCTATGCGCGCGTCGTTCACAATTTTCTTTGCCATATGTTTTCTCCTGTTGGAACGGTTATTAATATTTAATTTTGTCTTTCTTTTCTTTCCATTCTTTAAATGCCAGCAGAGCCTCGTTCTGCGGTAATAGGGTCATTGGTATTTTTCGTTCGCCGATCTGTTTTGTAAATTCAGAGTAAATCAATGCGTCGTCGAAGCCGGCCTCTGCTGCGTCTTTCATGATTGAAGCGATGTATATTCTCGACAACCGGGCCCAGTAAATTGCACCGAGGCACATCGGGCATGGTTCGCAGGATGCATAAATTTCACATCCGTCCAGATTAAAAGTACCCAGTGTCCTGCATGCTTCTCGTATTGCACCTATTTCAGCATGAGCAGTCGGATCATTAGTTGAAGTAACGAGATTTGTTCCGGCAGCAATAATATTGTTGTCTTTTACAATAAGAGCGGCAAACGGTCCGCCTTTTCCGGCCTGAACATTTTCCAGGGACAGCTTTGTAGCTTTTCGGATAAAGAGCTGTTGATTTGTCATGGCAGTTAGAGCTTTCCTATATCTTCATTCCAGAGATCCGGATTTTTTTCCATGAATCCTTTCATTAAATCGACGCATTCATCCCAGTCCCAATCATCCACACTGACCCAATGGTTTTCAAGGAATTCAATATCTCCCTTGAAATTTCTGGATTCCCCAACAACAACTTTCTCGATCCCGAACTGAACAATCGCGCCGGAACAAAGGTAGCAGGGCATGAGAGTTGTGAAGAGAATGGTATCTGAATAACTTCCAATGCGTCCGGCATTACGAAGGCATTCGATTTCGGCATGCGCAAGCGGATCGTTATTCTGCACGCGCCGGTTATGTCCCCGTCCTATGATCTTTTTTTCTTTTACTAGCACCGATCCAATGGGGATTCCGCCTTCCTGAAACCCGAATCTGGCTTCTTCTAAAGCGGCTTTCATGAATTCTTCCATATTTTCTCCTGAAACAGACAAATACTGAATCCAATACTATAAATTATCGTATTAATATTCAACAGATAAATGAATCTTTATGAATTTACAGCTTGAATTTTCAGTCCTATTGTTTTATCCTAATAAAATGTCACACAAGTAAAACGGAGCTTTTTTAATGACGAGAACGCAGATGTTTTTCATATTTTTTTCGGTTGTTTTGGTTATTTACGGATCCATCAATTCATACATTTATATACGCGGTTTGCATGTAATTCCCCATAATTCACCGCTTCGCCTGTGGTTTACGATAGTATTCTGGTTCCTCGTACTGTCCTATATAGCGGCAAGAATAATCGAACATTTCACCATTTCCACGTTTTCAGAAGTATTGGTATGGATAGGTTCTTTCTGGATGGGGGCTATGGTTTACTTTTTCATTATTCTACTTGTAATCGATATCCTGCGGCTGGCAAATCATATTATTCCATTTTTTCCTGAGTACATTGCTCAAAATATCCAGCAGGCAAAAAAAATAACAGCAATTGCAGTCGTCGGTATTGTATTTTTAACCGTCCTTGCCGCCCGAATAAATTCTATGTTTCCAAGAGTACAGACGCTCGATCTGACGATAGAAAAACAATCGCCGTTAAAGGAATTGAATGCCGTAGTCGTATCGGATGTGCATTTAGGGACAATTATATGCAACAGTCATTTTATCCGTATAGTGGAAAAAATAAATTCGTTAGATCCGGATATAGTCCTGTTTGCGGGCGATCTTGTTGATGAAGATATTGAACCGGTGATCAGACAGAATCTCGGCGAAACCTTAAGGCAGATTAAATCAAAATACGGCTTGTACGGAATAACTGGTAATCATGAATACATAGGCGGAGTTGAACCGGCGTGCAATTACCTTACAGAACATGGAGTCATTATGCTGAGGGATAGTGTGGTTCAGATTGACAGTGCATTCGCGCTTGTCGGCAGAGAGGATATCAGTGCACGGCAGTTCGGAGGCAGTAAGCGAAGGCCGCTTAATGAATTGATGGAGAATGTGGATAAATCTATTCCGGTAATTCTTATGGATCACCAGCCGTCGAATCTGAATGATGCGATTGAGAACGGTGTCGATCTGCAGCTGTCCGGACATACTCACCATGGTCAGTTATGGCCTTTTAATTTTATTTCAAAAGCAGTATATGAATTGAGCTGGGGATATTTAAAAAAAGGGAACACGCATTTTTATGTTTCATGCGGAGTCGGCACATGGGGACCCCCGATGCGCACCGGGAACAGACCCGAAGTTGTTAATATAAAACTGAAATTCGGCAAATGAGGAATAACTATTCCAACACCATGGAGTTCGTATGAAAAGAATATTATTTGCAGTATTCCTGGCATTTATTTCAATACAGGTATACGGCCAGGATGAAGAAACGACGCTGACGCAGGTCGGACAAACAGTTCCGTATTTTTCCGTTGCAACGATAGATGGAAAAGTAATTGACATATCTGCATTGAGAGGAAAAGTTGTTCTGATTAATTTCTTTGCTACATGGTGCGGCCCGTGCATGAGTGAATTGCCGAGAGTTGAAAGCGATATATGGCAAAAGCTTGGAGCCAGTGATTTTGTGGTGATTGCGATCGGCCGTGAACATACAATGAATGAACTTATTGAGTTTAATAGAGAAAAGAAATTTTCATTTTTGATTGCACCGGATCATGAAAGAGAAGTATACGGCCTTTTTGCCAAAGCGTATATTCCGAGAAATTATTTGATAGGTCGGAACGGCAGAATTCTATACCAGAGTCAGGGTTACACACCGGAAGATTTTAAAGAGTTGATCAGATTTATCAAAGCTGAAATCGAATGATTGCTTAAAGAGTCTATTTGCAGAATGGACTTTTTTTTATATATGTGTATTTCAGACAACAATTACCTAACTATCCTGAAAAGGGTTTTATTTAGCATCTTGCATTTCGAGCACTTTTTCGGTATTTTTATATAGTTGTAAGGGCCCTTAGCTCAGTTGGTTAGAGCAGCAGACTCATAATCTGCGGGTCGTAGGTTCGAGCCCTACAGGGCCCACAAAATGCGCCATATTCCAGACCGCTGATCACCGCTGATATGAATGATATATGTGATTAAATGATTGATATGATAAAGGAGGAGTATAAATATTCAGCTATCACGGAGAAAATTATAGGTTGCGCTATGAAGGTACACAATTCACTTGGAAATGGATTTCAGGAGGTGATTTACCAGCGGGCATTGGCTATTGAGTTGGGCAAAGAAGGAATTGAATTTGCACGTGAAGTAGTAATGCCGATTCATTACGACGGGCAGGAAATAGGTACGCGGCGCGCTGACTTTTTGATCAATGGAATAATCATGGTCGAGTTGAAAGCACTTACAGGTCTGGAGGATGTCCATTTAGCACAAGGACTCAATTATCTGGAAGCATACAAGCTTGAAATCGGTCTTCTGATCAATTTTGGGTCAAAGAGACTTGAATTT
>JAFGLB010000208.1 GCA_016928255.1 Bacteroidota bacterium | reverse complement strand
CATAACGAAGTTGCACCGGCCCAGCATGAACTTGCCCCGATTTTTTCAACGGCAAATATAGCAACCGACCATAACCAGCTGGTTATGGAAACTATGAAGAAAATTGCTAACCGCCTGGATCTCGTCTGCCTTCTGCATGAAAAACCGTTTGCAGGCGTCAACGGCTCGGGCAAGCATAACAACTGGTCAATGTCCACTAATGACGGACAGAATTTACTTGAACCTGGAAAAACTCCTCATGAAAATGAACAGTTTTTGCTTTTCCTGGCTGCAATTATTCAGGCAGTTGATGAATATGCGGAGATACTGCGCGTGTCTACTGCAAATCCGGGAAACGATCATCGTCTTGGCGCCAACGAAGCGCCGCCGGCAATAATTTCCATTTTTCTGGGTGAACAGTTGACCGATATATTAGAACAGATTGAAAAGGGCAAGGCAAAATCGTCAAAAAACGGCGGCGAACTTAAACTCGGTGTAATCACGCTGCCGGCATTGCCTAAAGATTCAACAGACCGCAATCGGACATCGCCGTTCGCTTTTACGGGCAATAAGTTTGAATTCCGGATGGTGGGATCATCGGCTTCAATCGCAGAACCAAACACCGCGTTGAACACAATTGTTGCCGAAACGCTGTCGCGCATCGCAGACCGCCTGGAAAAAGCAAAGGATATCGATACTGAAGCACAGAATATAGTAACTGAAATTGTTAAGAAACATAAACGGATAATTTTCAACGGCAACAACTATTGCGAGGACTGGGTTAAGGAAGCGGAGAAACGCGGACTCCCGAATATCAAGTCCATGGTTGCGGCAATACCGGCCTTGATCAGTGATAAGGCAATAGCTGTCTATGAAAAACACGGCGTCTTGAATAAAGCGGAGATGCATTCGCGCTATGAAATTTTTCTTGAAGCCTATGTAAAAACCATCAATATCGAAGCACTTACAATGCTGGATATGGCAAAGCGTCAGATATTGCCAGCGTCCGTTGAATATGCGGGGAAAACCGCTTCAAATCTGTCGTCATTGAAAGCTGTATCTGCTAATTCCGTAACGGCGGAGAAACTGGTTTTAGAATTAACTTCAACAATAGATATGTTCGGGAAGAATATTGAAACGCTTGAAACTGCGCTGGCCAGGAATGGAAACAGCGATGATGTTCTCAGGCGCGCAGAATACTACCGCGATGTGGTTTTTAAGGCTATGGATGCATTGAGAACCAGCGGAGATAAACTGGAAACGCTGGTCGATGCAAAAATCTGGCCTCTGCCGACATATGCTGATTTGTTATTTAGAATCTAAAACTCTCTTTTCTGCAATTGTTCGTCTAAAATCCTGCATTAGAAAAACTAATGCAGGATTTTTTTTACTTAAAAAGCGTCCGGCCAAATTCACACTCAGAACATCGACCTTCGGTACAATAGTACTTATAAAGCTGTATTAATCCCTGCTGGCAGCTTACTCCCTGCATCAAATACCTTCCCTTGAGCAGCTGCCTGTCCATGAGCCGGATAATTGCATTATTTTCAGCAGCCGGGAAAGCTGAATAAATCTTTAAAGCACACTCGCGAATGCTAAGATCCTTAAAAATCCGGGTATATAAAAGAGCCACAGGGAAGACAGTATTAATAATAATCTCGCGGGTACGCGATAATCCTAATGCTGTGATCTTTTTTGTTTCTATTTTGCCAAAATCATACCGGTTATTCCAGAAATCGTTCGTTTCAATGCTGAACAACCTGATCAGTTCGCCTCCTTTTTTCTTTTCCGAATCGCTTGTTTTTATCACCTGAATGATATTTCTGAATATGTCTTCGAACAAAATTTTTCTGATAATTATGGATGCTGCAGCTATACGAATAGTCGGAAAGTTGTGCGGCCGTGTGGGGAAGAACTGCCAGTCAGCTGGATTAAGAATTTCAGAGTTAAGCAGCGGTTTAAGAGTTTTCCATTCCCTTGACAGTTTTCTTACATATTCGCGCGATAATTTTTCTTTGATAGATTTAACTTTCGGAATCAAACCGGCTGTACCAAACAGCAATGCCTGAATTTTAAATTCATTCTTTTCTGCTTCCAGATTCCTGATCGCTTTTAAAGTTACCGTTCTGGCCAAACGCACGAATGTCCCGCTGTTTTTACTGTATCCGAGTCCTTCCATAAATCCTTCATATAGTATCTGGTCCCACAACTCTTTTTGTGCATAATCTTTCTGCGCCAACTCGGGAAACGGAGAAGGAATTTCATTGTGCTCGCCTTCTAACGGCAATTTGCCGTATCGTCCCTGAAATTCATGGAGCATCATACGCTTTTCATATGCAAGCTGTTTTATCCGCTCTTCAAACCGGCGCAGTTTTATTTCCAGCCTTTCAACCGCCAGTTTTTTTAACCAGCTTTCTATCAGCCCGACCGGTATTATTTCATTGCGGTCGAAGCATTTGATTGCTTCAGACTTCTTTATCCGCTCGTCCAGAATAGCTTTTTGCCATATTGTATGAATCGATTCGGATAAAAAATTTCCCAGTACTAGAACAGGAATTTCCCTGCCGCTTTTAACGAGCGTCGGCGGCAATTTATATTTGGGTTCAAGAACAACATGGAGAATAACCCCGTTATAACGAGGATCCTGCTGATGCCGGTGCTGGAACCAATCGAAAACCGTTCGGTGTATTTCAACATCGCCTGCATAAGTGATATTGCCGATTTTCATTTTCGCGTTCAGAAAATCCGGACCGCTGTCAGAATTGAGCCGGCCGACATCAATTATGCTTAGTGATTTACCGTCTGCGGTCTGCAGAGGAATTCTTAAATATTGTCTGCTCCAGATATGCCTGAGAAATCGCTCATGGATATTCCATGCGTGGCGCTTCATAAATTCTCCCGTTTTTTTGGCGCATCAAATAAATTACTTGTTATACAACTTAATTTCTTTCACTATCTTCTCTGCTTCTTTCCTGGCTGCATCTGCAAAATCCTTTTCCTGCGATGCATAAATAACACTGCGGCTTATGTTTATTACTGCAAGTTGTCCGTTTTTATCGCAGCCATAGCGCACAACCGACTTAAGGTCGCCGCCCTGCTTGCCAATACCGGGAATCAAAAGCGGCATATCGGGAACAATTTTACGTATCAACTTTAGCTCGCGCGGATGCGTCGCACCAACAACCAGACCTAAATTATCATATTTATTCCACTTTTTTGCAGATCTGACAACTTTTTCATACAGCGGTTTACCGTTTACCTTGAGCCGCTGGAAATCTTTAGAGCCGGAATTTGAAGTCAATGCAAGTAAAAACACTCCATTTTGCGGATTCTCTATAAAAGGTTCAACCGAGTCAAATCCCATGTATGGATTGACCGTTACCGAGTCAAAACCAAAATCATGAAAAAGTGATCTGGCATATTGTTTTGCTGTGTTTCCTATATCGCCGCGCTTGCCGTCCCCGATTGTAATTACTGAAGACGGAATCATTTTCAATGTTTCTTTCAACGTCTGAAAACCTTCTGTTCCCATTGCTTCATAAAATGCAAGATTCGGTTTATATGCGCAAACAAGATCTTTTGTTGCCTCAATAATTTGCCTGTTGAATTCTAAAACAGGATTTTCTAATGACTTCAAATGCACGGGAATTTTTTCCGGATCCACATCCAGGCCGATACAGAGAAGAGAGCCTTGTCTGGTTTGAATTTCTTTGAGTTTTTGAGTAAAAGTCATGTTTAATGCCCTTTTTTATCCGACTCACACCTTCTCCCTCTCTATAAATAGAGAGGGGGGATATAGGGGGTGAGTCTAAAAAAGATCTTTCATTTTCTTTAATACAAGGTCAATCTTCCTAGTCTCTTCATTTTTAATATGCAATATCTGTAGCCCCATTGCCTGTAAAATATGATCACGCTCTTGATCATAATCCTTTTGAAATTCATGTATTTTACCGTCTAATTCCAATACCAATCTTCTTTCAGCACAATAATAATCCGCAATAAAGAAATGCTTTTTTCCATTAATCTCCTCATAAATGATCGGGTGTTGACGCAGGAATTTTTTGTTTCCCAATTTTCGATTTCTTAATTCATGCCATAGCTTTTTTTCGGCATCGGTTTGATTTCTCCTTAAAGAACGTGCAAGTTTAGTTATGGATTCAAATTCTTTCATATTCGACTCACCCCTTCCCCCTCTCTGTAAATAGAGAGGGGGATATAGGGGATGAGTATTACTATATTTTTTCTTTTAAACTCAAAAATAATTCATCAATTACCAAACCCATGCGGTTTATATCTAAAGTCTCTATTGTGTCCGAGTTATTATGATAATTATTATTACGATAAAAAGCAGTTCTTGCAAGTTGAATGAGAATATTTTTTATTCTGATCGAATCGGCATATTTACTGCCGATACTATTTTCATTGCTAAAAAAAAGAGAAACATAAATAAATAGAAATATGAAAAGTAATTTATTCAATAGTATTATTTAAAGTTTTTCATATCCAACTCACTCCTCTCTATGAATAGACAGAGGGATGCAGGGGATGAGTATTCTACACATTATTTAATAAACAAAGAATACACAATTTCTCCGGCAAGTAAAACCAGTACAATACCTGTAACAAAAACAAACCTCCAGTCCCGCTCGGCAATAAAACCGGCTATGGCAGTTATTACACGGAAAATCGGCGTGCACATTAAGAACAGGAGTCCTGCAAACATCAATGTTGACGAATCGAACGAACCTGAAAACAACCGGCCTGCAATATTTGCCGGTGTCGGATTTTCAAGGAATTGAATGACTGTAGAAGGAAAAGATATTCCGAGAAATAATCCGGCCGTCATAAGACTCCCGCTAATCCATACACAAATTCGCAGTATCCGGCTTATCCAATATTCCGTTTTATATTTGAGATTATTTGATAATAAAAAATTATCTGTCATCTTTTTAACGCAAAAATAGTTGAACAGAAATACCTAGAAGGACAACGGCAAATATCCAGGTCAGCGTTTTTGACTGAATCCTGCCGCTGATATGAACACCCGTCATCGAACCTGCGAGCACGCCAAGTGCTGCTAAAGACGCGATAAAAGGATTCAAATGCCCATGTGCAAAATAAATAAACGCACTTGCTGCCGCAGTCACACCAATCATAAAATTACTGGTTGCTGTTGCAGCTTTTATAGGGATGCCTGATAATATATGCATAGCAGGGACTTTAAAAATCCCGCCGCCGACTCCGAGCAATCCTGAAACATTCCCCGCAATAACAGAAACCAGCATAACGGAAGGGATATTTTTAACTGTATAATTAATCTTTTTTTTGCCAGTTTCGTCATAGAAAGAGGCGGGCAAATATCCATCAGTATAAACTGTATCTTTGACGTTATGTTTTCGTGCCCTTAAAATCATAATAATTGAAGTTACAAAAAGGAGGCCTGAAAAGAGTTTCTCAAGTGTACCTGAGCTCAAATAATTTGCTGTAATACCGCCGAAAATCGCGCCTGCCACGCTGGCAATTTCTAAAATCATACCAAGCCTTATATGGACTGTTTTGCGCTCGAGGTTCATAACTGCGCCGGCACTCGATGTGGCAATCACACCAATTATGCTTGTAGCTATTGCCTGGTGCATAGGGATATCGAAAAAAAATACAAGAAAAGGGACCAGCAGCGCACCTCCGCCAAGTCCGAGCAGACCGCCGAAAATACCGGCAGCAAATCCGCCTAATAGCAGTGAAATAATCGAATTTATGGGCAAGCGATTCTTCCGGAAATTGTGTATAATTTCAAATCGATGATACGAAAAAGAGGTAAGAGTTTCAAATCATACTATGTTATTCGTTTTGCCGGGCGCAGAATAAATACAAATTTTCGTTCTTTTTTCAATTTATGGAGTTCATTTCTGCGAAAGAATTCTTATTTTGTTCGCAGAGCATTGGCAATTCTTCAGAAAAATTATGAAAAATAGGTGCAATTATGGTAACGAAATTTGAAATTATCCAGGGACGCATCACTCCTTCTGAACAGGAGCAGAGTCCGATTATTGTTTTTACTAATCCCGACGACAATGAAAAGAAATATCTCATTGAGGAGCTCAAAATTGATGAACACACGCTTGCATCTGCGCTGGATCCTGATGAATTATCCCGGCTTGAATTCGAACCTGACCACACAGCTGTCATTTTTAAGCGCCCCCGGAATTATTCCGCAAAAGATAAATTATTGTTTAAGGTAGGTTCCTGCGGTGCTTTTCTATTTAAAAACCGCCTCGTACTTGTTCAGATGGAGGACCTTCCTCTTTTTGACGGGAAACAGTTTTTGAGCATACAGACTCTTAATGAGGCAGTGCTTAAACTTTTATACCGCAGTATATTTCATTTTCTTGAGCACTTAAAAGTGATGACAATGATTACAGATGAATTGGAGAGCAAGATCAACAGGGCAATGGAAAATAAATATCTTCTGAACCTTTTCACGCTGGAAAAAAGTTTGGTCTATTACCTCAATTCCATTAATTCTAACGGCGGTTTGATTGAGAAACTGAAAAATAATTCAGCTAAACTAGGATTATCAACCGCGGAAATCGAGTTGTTGGACGACCTGATAATAGAAAATAATCAGTGCTACAGACAATCGGAGATCCATTCAAATATTCTCGCCAGCTTGATGGACGCACGCGCATCCATAGTAGGCAATAATTTAAATGTGTTAATGAAAACTCTCAATATTGTCATGCTCGGAATTATGGTGCCGACATTTGTAGTAAGCGTATTCTCAATGAATGTTCCGATCCCTCTGCAGGAACATGAATTTTCTTTCTGGATGATACTTGGTCTGGCTTTGATATCAGTTGCGGGAATTATAATCATAGGAAGAAAATTCAAATGGTAAGAAAACAATGGTACGAGACTCTTTTTGAGAATTACGCCCGAACTTACGACCGCGAAACATTTACTAAGGGGACAATTCAGGAAACTGATTTTATTGAACAAGAAATTGGATTCGATAAACTAAAACGGATCCTGGATATCGGATGCGGTACAGGCCGCCATTCAATCGAACTGGCAAAACGAGGTTATTCCGTGACCGGCATAGATCTCTCAGAATCACAGCTGAAACGCGCCCGCGAAAAAGCTGAAGATGCAGGTGTAACCGTAAATTTTTTACTGCTCGACGCACGGACAATGAATTTTAAAGAGGAGTTCGATGCTTCGCTGATTCTGTGTGAAGGCGGATTTGCACTCATGGAAACCGATGAAATGAACTATGAAATATTAAAGGGGGCTGCTGATGCTTTAAAACCCGGCGGTATTTTTATCCTGACCACGCTAAATGCTTTTTTCCCTTTGACACACTCGCTAAAAGAGTTTATGAATTCCAGCACCGTCGAAGGCACCATTAAAAATAGTACATTCGATATAATGACCTTAAGAGATTTTTCTGTTCTGGAGGTAAATGACGATAACGGCAACAAACGTACATTGCATTGCAATGAACGTTATTATTTGCCTTCGGAAATTTCATGGATGATGAAATCACTCGGTTTTTCTGTTATTGATATATTTGCAGGACAGGTAGGCAATTTCAGGCGCGGCCAGCAGCTCACCCCGAACAATTACGAAATGCTAGTTGTGGCAAAAAAGAAAATTTAAAAGACATTCTTACAGGTGACTTCTATGAAAATAATTGCCATGCTGTTTTTTCTGACTGCCGGCATCTGTCAGGGACAGACATACGACTCAGATTTTTGCGAAACAACTATGCGCATAGACTATTTTCATATCGGTACAAAAGGCCGCGAGCAAATTACGATTGACAAGATTTACCGGGAAGATCAATGGCCGGGAAGCAAGGTTAATATGCTGGATACACTTGATCTTGGCGATAGTTACGTTAATGTAAGCGATTTACAGACCGGCAGACTGATGTATTCACGCGGATATTCTACCTTATTCGCCGAATGGCAAACAACCGATGAAGCAATAAACGGAATTTTGAAAACTTGCCATGAAACCATACGTTTGCCTTTCCCAAAAAGAAAAGTTGTCGTTGATTTCTTCCGGCGGGACAGGTTCGTTGCCCCTAATAAAAAAATGGGATTCAGCCGGATTTTTTCAGCAGTAATCAATCCAAACGATCCGACTGTGGTGAATACGGAAAAAAAGTATAAGGCATTTACTGTACGCGATGTTATGTTGAATGGATCTCCAAATAGAAAGGTTGATATTCTCATTCTGGGAGACGGTTACGCAAAAGATGATATGGAAAAATTCCGGAAGGATATAAAACATTTTACCGAAATACTATTCTCCTTCGAACCGTTTAAAACGCATAAGAAAGAATTTAACGTCCGCGCCATCGAAGTGATTTCAGTAGAATCGGGAATTGACATGCCGGATTTGAATATATG
This sequence comes from Bacteroidota bacterium, assembly GCA_016928255.1. Lineage (GTDB taxonomy): Bacteria > Bacteroidota > Ignavibacteria > UBA10030 > UBA10030 > Fen-1298. The sequence continues at coordinate 12,097 of JAFGLB010000208.1, read as the reverse complement.
GAAAAATACGGCACTGGGTACAATGTATAATACCTTCGGATCGGCGCGTTATATTTTAACGGAAGATAACCGCACCTTGCGCGATATCGCAGGCACAGCACCTTATGACTTCATCACAATTCTTATTAACGATAACCGCTATGGCGGGGGCGGAATATTCAATCTCTTTACAACATCATTTACAAAAACCGCAAAACCATGTTACGAATGGGAGATGGACTATGTTTATGTCCATGAATTCGGACACTGCTTTGCAGGATTGGGCGACGAGTATTACAATTCTCAAATTTCTTACATTGACTTCTATCCCAAAGGGATTGAACCATGGGAACCGAATGTGACGCGGACAAATACAAAAGAAACATTGAAATGGCGCGATTTAGTAACCGACAAAATTCAAATTCCAACACCATGGAATAAAGCAGAATATGACAGCATCGAAGCACTTCGCGGTAATCTTGACAGGCTCGCAGAAGATTATTATGAAAAAAGGGAAAGCCTGATGAAAAAATCAAAGGACATACTGAATAATTCCAGCCTGGCAGGAAAGGTCGGCGCATTTGAAGGGGCCGGATACACGTCAAACGGAATGTACCGCCCTGCAGTCAACTGCATCATGTTCTCTTTAAGTCTTGCAGGTTTTGATCCTGTGTGTGCCGCTGCAATTGAAAAAATGATTGCGATGTACGCTAATTAAAGACAGTTAAAACCAAAAAAGCAGTATCATGAATAATAAACCTACCGCACTTATTACGGGCGCATCCAGCGGTATCGGCCTGGAACTGTCAAAGTTATTCGCATACCACGGGTATAATCTTGTTCTGGTCGCACGCAGTTATGAAACCTTAAAAACGCATGCATCGAAACTTGAAAATAGATACGGTACTCTGGTAAAATGCTGCTCAAAAGACCTGGCTGTCTCTTCATCACCGGACGAGATCTTTCAATCGCTGAAAAGCGATATGATCGAAATAGATGTTCTTGTGAACAATGCTGGATTTGGCTGGCGCGGTGAATTTACCTCGATGGAATTAAGTGATGCACTCGAAATGATTCAGGTAAACATCACGGCTTTAACGCACCTTACCCGTTTATTACTGCCTGAAATGCTCAAACGCAGACAGGGAAGAATTATGAATGTTTCATCTACCGCGTCTTTTCAGCCGGGGCCTTTGATGGCGATATACTATGCCTCAAAAGCATTCGTGACAAGTTTTTCTCTTGCCTTATCGGAAGAGCTTCGCGGTTCAGGAATTACTGTTACTGCATTTTGCCCGGGTCCTACCGCTACGGGATTTGGAAAAAGGGCGGGTTATACAAATGAAAAGATTCTTGGCAACCATTTTTCCATGGATGCTCCTGTAGTTGCACTCCACGGATACAAAGGATTGATGAAAGGAAAACCGCTTGTCATTTCCGGATGGAAAAATTGTCTGGGTGTGCAGATTGTAAGATTTTTACCGCGAGTTTTGCCTGGAAAACTGATAAAAATCATACAGGAAAAAAGAGGCAAGTAATTACTGCTGAAATAATTTTAAAAAATATTCCGGCAATTATAGAAATACAATGAATATAATAAAACCTCCCCGTCTTCAAAAAGGCGACGTAATAGGTCTTGTTGCACCGGCAAGTACTCCCTCTTCCGAAGAAAAGATACTCAAAGGTGCCGAGTACCTGGAAAAATTAGGCTACCGCGTAAAATGCGGCAAGCAAATACGTACAGTTTACGGATACCTTGCCGGCAGTGACGAGGAAAGGTCTGCGGATTTTAATGAAATGGTGCGCGATAAAAACGTGAGAGCCATATTCGCCGTACGCGGAGGGTACGGCACTCCCCGCTTGCTGCAAATGATTGATTACAACGCTTTAAAAAGAAATCCAAAAATCATTGCGGGATACAGCGACCTGACTGCCTTACAGCTGGCTGTCTTCCGAAAAACCGGATTGGTAACTTTCTCCGGGCCTATGACAGCTTCCGATATGTGGAAAGATTTCGATTCGTATACCGAAGAGCACTTCTGGCGGCTGCTCACATCGAACAAGAAAATCGGAATATTAAAAAATCCCGAGGATGAACCTTTGGGAATACTGCGCCATGGCAGAGCAGACGGCCTGTTTGTGGGTGGAAATCTGTCTCTGCTTGCCTGTTTGATGGGAACTCCATTTCAGCCTGCAATGAAAAATAAAATCCTCTTCCTGGAAGATGTAGACGAGTCACCGCACCGTATAGATCGAATGCTGGCGCAGCTTCTTAATGCAGGTATTCTGCAGAAACTTGCGGCATTGGTTTTTGGCAAGTTTACGGACTGCAAGCCCGGCAATCCGGATGATCCTTTTCTGACAATCGATCAGATTCTGGAAGAATTTACACAAAAGATAAAATGCAGTGTAATCACAAATCTGCAGTACGGCCATATTCCCCGCAAACTTACTATACCGATAGGATTGAAAAGCAAAATCGATACCAAACGGTTGAGAATAGAAATTCTGGAAAGCGGAGTAACTTAATGTATTAAAATCTTACTTTTCCACTTGCGGGATTTTACTTTTTTTCCTGCGTGCAAGAAACTGCCGGATGAATTCTACCAGAGCAGGAATACCCGGAATAAGAACAAGCGCGATTATTACTAACGAAAAATGCTGCTTAATAAAAGGAAGATTTCCGAAAAAGTAGCCGCCCAGCGCAAACAGACATACCCATAAAATTCCTCCGCTTATATTATAGACCATAAAGTGTGTATATGTCATACTGCCGATCCCGGCTACGAACGGAGCAAACGTTCTGATTATAGGGAGGAAGCGTGCAATAACGATAGTCTTGCCGCCGTGTTTCTCATAAAACCTGTGTGTGCGTTCCAGGTATTCTTTGTTAAGAAATCTGACGTTCTCTTTATGAAATATTTTTGGGCCGATATAATGCCCTATCCAATAATTTACGGTATCGCCTGCAAATGCAGCGGCAACCAAGAGTACCATTGAAATCCAGAGATCCAGGGCGCCGATTGCAGCCAAGGAGCCTACTGCAAATATCAGTGAATCGCCCGGGAGAAATGGGGTTACCACGAAACCTGTCTCGCAAAAAATTATAACAAATAGAATTGCATAAATCCACAGCCCGTACTGAGCACATAGCTCAATTAGGTGCGTATCGATGTGAAGAATTAAATCTATAAACTGCTGAATATATTCCATAGTTTATATATGCATCTGCGGCGTTTTATAAACGCCGCAGAAAAATACTATTTTATTATTTGATAGAAAGCAGTTCAACATCGAAAATCAATGTCGCATTCGGGCCGATCGTTTGTCCTGCACCGCTTGCACCGTATGCAAGATTTGACGGAATAAAGAGCTGCCACTTTGAACCTACAGGCATAAGCTGCAGCGCTTCCGTCCAGCCTTTAATTACTCCGTTTAACGGAAATTCTGCAGGTTCACCGCGCTTATAAGAACTATCGAATTCTGTCCCGTCTATAAGCGTTCCGCGATAATGGCATTTTACTGACTGTTCTTTTGTCGGCTTCGGCCCGTCGCCTGCTTTAATAATTTTATACTGCAAACCGCTCGGCAGCGTAATTACACCTTCTTTATTCCTGTTTTCCTCAAGAAATGCTTCGCCTTCTTTTGCATTTTTCTCGCCGGCAATTTTTTGCTTTTCCTGCATTTTAGCCATCATTTCCTGATCTAAAGCTCTCATCGTTGAGTCTATGTCTTTCTCACTCATTAGGGTTTTTGATGTACCCAATCCATCTTTGATCCCCTGCGTGAATAGCGCCTGATCCAATTCAATTTCCTGTATTTTCATGTTTCTGCCGATACTAACACCTATACTGTAACTGATTTTTTCTTTTTCTGTTTTTGGTGATTTTCGCTTCTGTTTCTGTGCAATGATTTCACTGCTGAACAGCGAAAGCACTACGGCAACAACGATGAGCTTTTTCATTTATTGTCCTTTATTTATTTTTCAAATAAAAAGCGGGTATACCTGCATTATGCTTTTTATAAGTTACGACTTTTTCGGTTCATATAAAAACATACTTGCCTTTAGACTGCACTCCTGTTAACTTGCGTATAAAAGGGATTATTATGCCTCTGCAATTGTTTGAAAACAACGATTTCCTGATAACAATATTTAATGCAATTCCTTTCCCCACATTGGTTGTAGATGATGATGTCCGCGTTTTTTTCTGGAATTCTTCCGCAGCGCGTCTCTTAAAAAACGACGTGGTTATAAGCCAGCGGTGCGGGGAAATGCTCAATTGTATTCATTCCTGGGAAACCAAAGAAGGATGCGGCCGCAGTTCTTCTATGCAGTTAAAAATTAATGATAAAATCAGCGATGTACCTTTTTTAATTACAACTTCTCCGCTTTTATTTGAAAACAAACGGCTGACCCTGCTGATCCTGGAGGACATACACGAATTGATGGAACTTGGAAGCCTTCTGCCTATCTGTTCAAATTGCAAGAAAATAAGATTAAGTACTAATCAGTGGCAGAACATTGAAGGATATATAAAAGAACATATAGTAGACGTAGATTTTACGCATGGATTGTGCCCTGAATGTCTAATGAACCTTTATCCTGAAATAGCAAAAATGCGCAAAGAATGAACAAAAACAAATATGAAAAAAATGAAGAAAAATATTATTTTTAAAAAGAACTAAGCAATTAAACCAATTTCGGGAACCAGAGAATATTTCACACACATGAGTATTGAAGAACTTGTAGACATATATAGAAATTGGGGTTACTCTATTAAAAAATTTGGAGAAACCTATTTTTACACGCATAAGATGCGGAATTATTCTTTCCCTATTTTTAAAATAACAAACGTTGATAATAATCTGTTTAAATCCTTCAAATGGAAGTATCTGCTGACAACCGTTTTAATAAATTCGCCGAAGAAGAACGAATGTGAATTTGTTTTGAATACAGGAGACTATGATATAAATAATTTAAGAAGCCTGGCTAGAAACGGGATAAAAAAAAGCCTAAAGGCCTGCACGTTTAAAAGACCCAGCCTGGATGATTTGTTACATTTCGGACTTATAATAAACCGGCAAACAGTAAAAAGGCAATCAAGAGAAGACAAGATTATGACGGATGCAAAAAAATGGCGAAAAAATGTAGAATCCATTTACTCGAATAATGAGTTTAGAATATTGGGGGCATACTATAATAACAGAATGATCGGTTACACTGTTATTTATGAATTTGAGGGCCGATACAATCTTCTTTATGCATATATAGACAGGCAGGATTCGAAAATCACAAACCCTATGTGCGGATTACTTTATACGGAGATCAATCAATTAATCAAAGAAAATGGCAATATAACTTTATCATACGGATTGGGCGGATTTGCTTTCTTGCCTCAGCTAATCAGATTCAAACTGAATATGCAATTCGAACAAATACCCCTTTCAAGAGGATATATCATTCATCCCTTATTACTGGCTATTTTCAAATTAATTATTTTCTATAATATTCGATTACGTAAACGGAAAAGGATTAGTAATTCTATCACAAAGACAATTATTCGGTTATACCAGGGCAGCAGGCTGCTTGACGCTGCATGTTTGAATAATAAAATAAATGAGAAAAGTTATGCCTGATGCTTAATAATTGATAATTAAGGCATTGTCTCGATACAGGTCAAATGAAAAAACTAAGACATATTTTAACCGTGATAGCAAATAATCAGCTAATAACAAAATTCTGAGATCTTAATAACCGGGCAGTCTGGTATCCAAAAACAGAATAGATTAAATACTTCTATTTAAATAAACTTACAGGTTAAAATGATACACCGCGTTGTGGGTAAACAGCAGAACAGTAAAATGTGCTTTCTTTGCGGTTTGAAGAATCCATTTGGATTGAAAGGGGAGTTTTTTGAACTGGACAATAATGAGCTTATATGCATCTTTAAACCATCGGCCGAACATCAAAGTTATCCCGGAGTACTTCATGGCGGCATTACAACAGCTGTCCTTGACGAGACAATAGGCCGCGCAATTATGATAAACTCAAAGGAAGAAATCTGGGGAGTAACTATTGAATTTAAAACCCGGTTTAAAAAACAAATTCCGCTTGACGAAGAACTCCGTGTAATCGGGCGTATTACCAGCAGGACCAATCGTACATTCGAAGGTACAGGAGAACTGCTGCTGCCAAACGGTGAAGTAGCCGCGTCAGGCTTTGGCAAATATCTGCGCATGCCGTTAAATAAGATTGCCGATTTTAATCCGGATGAACAGGAATGGAAAGTAGTGAAATCTGCTAAGGACCCGGAAGCAATCGATCTCTACTAATCGAATGAATTTTTAGTTTGACTTTTAGATCAATGATTACTTTATAACAATAATTAATTTTTGATTATTAAATTCCTTTTTCAAATCAGGAAATTTTCGTAACGTTCATTATCTGAGAGGAGAGTTAAACCAATTCTTTACTTTCTATCACACTATTCAAAGGAGATCTAATCTATGATTACACAAAAATCCATTCCGTTGTTCATCTTGCTTCTATGCGTAATTTCTTTGTCACCTGCACAGGTACCAAAGCGGATTTTCGATGTCGGTGAGCAAATCAAAGATTGCAGCTTTTTGCAGGAAGGAAAATTTCTTTCCCTCACAAACTATGAATACTCATGGCTCTTTGATGCCGGTTCAGGTGCAAAGGTCTATGAACTGCACGTGAGAAACTACGAGAACAAAGGAGTTCACCAATTAGTTGGAGAGAAATAAAAAGTCAGAAGTGAAGAATTTATGAGAGTTGAAATCATGAGCGGCAATGTATTATATGAGGCTTCTCATATTGGAATAATTTAAAAATAGGAAATGTATGTTCAATTCAAAAAAAACATAACTGAAAGGAATAAATAAAATGAAAAAATATTATATCCTCTTTGCCATGAGCTTCCTGCTTTTTATTTTCCAAACGCAGGCGCAAACAACTTTTGAAAAATGGATCGGTGGATCATATGATTCAGATGTTGGATTTAAAATAATTCCAGCATTGGATGGAGGATATATTATTACTGGCTCATGGACAATGGATTATGGCGCATCTTGGGATACAGAAACAGATGCGGCTCTGATTAAAATTGACGAGAGTGGTAATATTGTTTGGCGAACAATGATTCCTACAGTTACCCGATATACAGATGATAAACTGTTAGGTATTACTACAACTCAGGAGGGTGGATATATTACAACCGGCATTATTCAGACAGAGAATGCCGTAGGTAAAGAGGATTTGCTTATAGCAAAATTCACTTCTGGTGGTGATACACTATGGACCAAACGGTATGATTTTGCGGCGTACGATTGCGGCAACGCAATTGTCTCATCCGGTGATGGCGGCTATATTATAGCCGGCAAATGTGGATCATCCAGTAACGACAATGTTCTCTTATTAAAAATAAATGGTTCAGGAGACACACTCTGGACCCAAACATGGGGGGGTGCCTACGAAGACAGACTCAATGATGTTGTATCTACTGGTGATGGAAATTTCTTTGCTGTCGGGTGCACGAAAAAACCATCTTATCCATATAATCTGTGGGACTATATTGTGAAATTCTCTGCAAGTGGAGATACATTATGGACAAAGCGCCTTGAAGGCGGAGAAGCAATGAGTATTCGCTCAACTAGTGATGGTGGATACATTATTGCTGAAAAGCAAGCCATTGTAAAAGTAAGTGCTGATGGAGATGAAGAATGGCGGAAAGCAATAACAACATTTTTAGGAATTTACGGAGGTGAGGCTCGCTGCGCAATTCCGATAACCGGCGGCGGGTATATTGCAACAGGTAAAAGTGACGTGCCGACCCCGGCAAATCAGCAATTATTTATTATACAGATAACCGCAGCGGGTGATACTGTTTGGACAAAGCGGTTTGGGAAAGATGAATCCAATAAAGCAGACGAAGGATATTCGGTTGTTGAAACGGCGGATAATGGATATTTAGCGGTTGGGTTTACAAGTCTTAATGAAAGTGCAGGTTCGACCAATTTTAAAGATATCTTCCTTGTTAAGGTGAGTTCAGATGGAACGACGGATGTGGAAAATCGCGCAAATGTCAAACCGAAAATTTATTTGCTTCTGCAAAATTATCCAAATCCTTTTAATCCAAGCACACTCATTAGTTACCAGTTACCGGCAACCAGTTATGTCAGCCTGAAAGTGTTTGATCAACTCGGACGCGAGGTGGCTACTCTCGTGAATGAACAGAAATCTGCCGGAAGTTATACCGTTAAATGGAATGCGAACGGTTTCACGAGCGGAGTTTACTTCTGTAGATTCCAAGCAGGGAATTCCATAAAAACACGAAGGCTCATTCTTCTTAAATAAGTGAACTAATAGAAGCTCCCAAAGTCTAAAAAACTTTGGGAGTCTTTCTTTTAAAACAAAGTTCACAGGTAATACGCCATCAATTTTAATTATTTTTACCTTCCCCCACTATAGAGTTTTTTAAGCATGCAACACAAGTCACATTATTACAGTAATATAATGGATATCCTTATATTTCATGTCTAACCTTGGATATAAGAAAATTCGATGAGGGGTTGCTATTGCTGTAGTCAATTGTTAATTTCATCGCAGAGTATCGTTGAAATATTTAATCTTGATAAAAAAAATAGAGATTTTCTTGAATATAATATTAAAGGATCTCTGCTATGAAGCGCCTGAATATTAAACGAATCGCTATCAATACAGGCGGAGGAGATGCTCCCGGACTTAATGCCGTAATCCGTTCGGTAGTAGTATCATCAGTGAACCGCGGATGGGAATGCTACGGCATTCGTGACGGTTATAACGGATTGCTTGAACCAAAAAAATATCCGGAAGGCGGACTCATTCCTCTGCCAAGATCGAAGGTAAGGGGCATAACACATCTGGGCGGTACAATTCTGGGAACAACCAACAAAGGCAATCCCCTAAAATGGCCTGCGAAAGGAAAAGGAGGGAAGCTCATTGAAATTGACCGCAGCGATGAGTTAATTAAAGCTTTCAGAAAAAATAAAATTGATGCTCTCGTGGCAATCGGCGGAGATGGTTCACTCGGTATAGCCAACGTCTTATCGCAAAAAGGACTTTGTGTAGTGGGTGTGCCGAAAACCATAGATAATGATTTGGATAAAACAGTTATTACTTTCGGATTTGATACCGCTGTGTCTTTTGCCACGGCGTGCATAGACAGACTGCATTCTACTGCAGAAGCGCATCAGCGTATAATGGTAGTAGAAGTAATGGGCCGATATGCCGGCTGGATAGCGCTCGAGTGCGGCGTATCAGGCACTGCTGATGCGATTCTTATACCTGAAATTCCATATGATATTCATAAAGTTGCACGAAAAATGGAAGAACGCTGGAAATGCGGTGCAAATTTTTCTATTGTTGTCGTTGCAGAAGGAGCAAAACCGAAAGGCGGAACCTGTTCCGTTGTCTCAAAAGAAATCGGCAGAGCAGAAAAACTCGGAGGTGCAGGAGAACGCGTGGCAAAAGAGCTTCAGGAAATGACCGGTAAGGAAACACGTTGTGTAGTGCTGGGTCATCTGCTGCGGGGCGGAACACCTACAACATTCGACCGCCTGATTTCACTTCGCTTTGGTGCAGCTGCCGTCCGGGCTCTCTCCGAAGGACAAAGCGGCATTATGGTCGCTCTTGATCCACCCACTGTACGTTATATTCCTCTAATTGAAGCCACAAACCGTATGAAAACTGTTCCAACCGATTGTGATATCATTATGACTGCCCGCGATTTAGGAATCTGTTTCGGTGAATGAATATTAAATATTTATAAGGGGAATAAGGCAATGACTGGAGAAAAGAATAAGATGACAACACCAACAGATAATTCTCGTACAGAGCGTACACAGGACGACATTATCTATGAACAATCTATATTGCTGAATTCTGCACTCGACCCGATTATCCTGCACGATAAAGACGAAAAACTCATTTTCTGGAATAAAGCTGCAGAACGCTTGTACGGCTGGACTTTTGAAGAGGCAAAATCGCTGGATGCTCATCAATTCATTGCCTCGGAAGATCATGCAAAATATGAAAGAGGCAAAAAGGAATTTAACGAAAAAGGCGAGTGTGCAATTGAATTACGGCAAAAAACAAAAAACGGCCGTACAATTATAACGAATTCCCGGTGGTCCATAGCCAGAACTAAAGAAGGAAATCCCTACGGCCGGCTGGTAATTACACGCGATATAACAGAACAGCGAAATCTGGAAGCTCAGCTTCGCCGCGCACAACGTATGGAAAGTCTGGGAACACTGGCAGGCGGCATAGCGCACGATCTTAATAATGTCCTTGCACCAATACTAATGTCGGTTCAAATACTTAACACTAAAGTTACGGAACCGAGCCTCAAGAAACTCATTACAGCCCTGGAAACAAGCACAAAACGCGGAAGTGAAATTATTAAACAGGTGTTGACCTTCGCACGCGGCACGGAAAAGGATTTCGCACCGCAGCAGTTGCGCTATATAATATCTGAAATAGAAGCCATTATTAAGCAAACTTTTCCTAAGAATATTCAGCTGCGGACAGGCGTATCCAAAGACCTTTCAATGGTCCTGGGCGATGCGACACAATTAAACCAGGTGTTTATGAATCTTTGTATTAATGCCCGCGATGCAATGCCGGAAGGCGGCCGCCTGACCGTGACCGCAGAAGATATGTATATGGACGAAAGTTATGCCCACTTGATACTAGACGCACATCCCGGTCAATATGTAATGATAACTGTTGCAGATACCGGAACAGGAATCCCTTTAGATGTCCAGGAGAAGGTATTTGAACCATTTTTTACAACAAAAGAAAGAGGGAAAGGCACCGGACTTGGTTTGTCTTCCGTTTATGCGATAATAAAATCACATAACGGTTTATTAAAATTATACAGTGAGTACGGCAAAGGTACGGAAATAAAAATCTTTCTTCCGGCTACACAGCAAAAAGAAAGAAAATCAGAACCGATATTAAATAAAGACATTCTGAGGGGCAAGGGCGAGACTATTCTTGTTGTCGATGATGAACTTTTCGTTCTGCAGATATCAAAGGAAGTATTGGAAGTACAGGGATACAGCGTAATTACCGCGATGGATGGAGCAGAAGCCACGGCAATCTTTGCCAGTAAAGAGAAGAATTCCATTCAACTTGTTATTACCGATATGAACATGCCTTTAATGGATGGTTCATCGACTATCAGGGCATTAAGAAGGCTGGATCAGGATCTCAAGATAATTGTCTCAAGCGGTCTTTTAACCAATGTACACTCCGCCGGACTTGAAGGTCTGGATACGCAGGGATATTTAACAAAACCGTATACTGCCGAACAGCTGCTGCTGATGGTACAAAAGGTGTTGAGTAAAAAATGATTGTGATATTTATCCGCTTTTATTTCACACGCCTAAAAAAATAAGAGGGAAAAAATGGCGATAAGAATATTCATTACCGGCGGAACATTCGATAAAGAGTATAATGAGCTTGACGGGCGGTTGTTTTTTAAAGATACCCATCTTCCGGAAATTCTGAAACTCGCCAGGTGCAAAGTGCCGGTTGAAATCAGAACACTAATGATGGTAGATAGTCTGGAAATGACAGATGCCGATCGCCAGATAATTACAGAACAATGCAATAAATGCATGGAAGACCGGATCGTAATAACACATGGAACCGACACTATGGAAGACACTGCAAAAATACTCGGCAATAATGTGCAAGGAAAAACCGTTGTTTTAACCGGTGCGATGATACCGTACAAATTCGGCAGTTCAGATGGATTGTTTAACTTAGGCAGTGCACTTGCATATGCCGATGTATTACCACATGGCATCTATATAGCAATGAACGGCCGCTGCTATAACTGGGATAATGTAAAAAAAAATAAAAAGACTGGAGAATTTGAAGAACTCCGGTAATTTTATTATCACTACAGACTCATTTTGCAGAAGCACTTAATCAAATAAGGTATCAGCAAATCATGATACCCTGTAGGGATCCCCGCCTGCTTGACTGCGTCAGCAGTCGGGCAGGGAACCTACGACCTCCGCCTTGTTCCAAAACTGCTCACGAGTG
>JAFGLB010000207.1 GCA_016928255.1 Bacteroidota bacterium | reverse complement strand
GACAACGGATCGATTGCAGGATCGATGATTGTATACTTCATCGGCAATTCTTTGCGCACGTATTGTTCATCTGAAACCACTAATCCATCGTAAGCAAGTATAAAACCTTTTAGAAAATGCCACAGATCTTCGTTGGGATGTGAAAGGTCTACATGGCATCGCCATATCCATGGCTGGCGTTTTTTGTAGAACTGTATAAGCGGCAGCGGCTGGGGATCATGTATTATCACGCAATCGGCATCGATTTTACAGTACGAGGCAAAATCCTGGTTGTTTTCGATATACAGCGAAGCTTTTATATCGGTCATACGGATCGATTCGCCCTGTATTGCGTTGTGGAATTTTTTTGTAATGTTGAAAAATTCAGGTGTACCTCTGAGCATTCTCCAGTCAGCATCCAGTCCGGCGCAGTTTAAAAGGGGGACTAGCGAGTAGAGGATTTCTGCCACACCGCCGCCGTAATATGTGGAGTTAATATGAAGCACTCTTTTTCCGTAAAGCGAACGGGCAAGTCTGTATATCTCTGCAACAACTTCGTCTCCGACAATTTCTCTATAGTCTTCTAAGGTTCGCATAAGGATTTCCTCTTAACGTTGCTTTTATGATTTTATCCTGCCGCCGGAAGTATGTGCCCGGAGTTTAATTATCATCTTGAGAATCTGCAATACCTCATCGACACCGCCGACATAATATTGCGCCGTTGTTTCGTTCGATTTACCGACATGGATTGTAATTCCGGTCGATTTAAGCACTTGAAATGCGTCTTCATCGGTCATATCATCGCCGATATAGACCTTCAAGGAAAGAGCGGGATATTTATGTGATTTTAGTATTTTGGAGACAGCATGCCCTTTCCCCCAATTGACAGGAGGTCTTATTTCTACTACCTCTTTGCCTTCAGTTACTATAAATTTTTCATTGAACGATAAGGCGGTTTTTTGTGTAGTTTTTGTTATTTCCGGTATATCCTTTACCAGCGCATTGCGGTAATGGATGCTAAGCGTGTATTTTTTATCTTCTACAAAAACTCCTTTATATGGTTCGAGGAGGTGCTGCAGTTCTTCTTTAATATGCTGCATATCGGGGACGGATAATTCAGCATCAGGGTGGATCCACTCCTTTCCGTCCAGATACATATGAAAACCATGATTTGCAACTATACGGATATCCTCAAACGGAAGAATACTGCGAATATCTTTCATCGATCTGCCGGTAACCATCGTAACTCTGACTTGAGGCAGATTTAGCAATTCACGCATTATTTGAATAGTATCGGGCGATAGAACGGCTTCCGACGGAGTCAACTTGATAGGAGTAATTGTTCCGTCGTAATCCAAAAACAGTTCCACTTCAGGAGCAGAAAGCAGCCGTTTGGAAAAATTATTCCAGACATCTATCTGCTTAAACGGGACGTGAATAGGATTTTTAGATCTCATCATTTTACTTCGTTCTCATATGTGAAAGCGCCGTGATAATATTAGCAGCCCACCTGTATACGTTTCTTTCTTTTACTATAGTACGCAATTCCTGCATTCGCTTACGGCGTTCCTGTTTGTTCATCGTTATCGCCTGGTAAATCGCTTCAGCTGTTTCTTCGATATCGTATGGATTAATTATAAGCGCATCGGAAAGCTCTCTTGAAGCTCCCGTAAATTGGCTGAGTATAAGAACGCCGTCCTCGTCCGAACGCGAGGCAATGAATTCTTTCGAAACAAGATTCATCCCGTCATGAAGAGATGTGACCATGCATATATCAGCAGCATGATAATATTCCCTGATTGTTTCATGACTGTGGTGCGCTTTTAGAAAAACGATCGGTTTCCAGTTCTTTGCCTGAAATGACCAGTTGATTTGGTCGACTGTTTCGTCTAATTCAGCCATTAAATCATGATAACGTTTGATATGCGTGCGGCTCGGTGCGCCAAGTTCAAATAATGTAAACTGTCCTACAAATTCCGGATATTTTTCAAGGAATCGTTGAACGGATTTAAACCGCTCAACAATACCTTTAGTGTAATCTATCCTGTCTACACCTACTGCTATATAGCTGGCAGATATGCCGGCTTTCTTAAGAATTGTTTCTTTACTTTCAAAAGAGGACGACGGTTTATCATCCGGTCCGTCATTAAATGAACTTGCAACGCTGATGGGGAAGGGGCGCACGGAAGTGATTTGTCCATGCCGCTCGACAGAGAACTGGTCCCAGTTTATTTTCGATTCCAGGAAACGATCCACTGTCTCTAGAAAATTATTACAGTGGAATTGAATATGGAAACCTATAAGATCGGCGCCAAGCAGGCCTAAAAGCAGTTCCTGCTTCCAAGGGCATATACCGAAAACTTCAGGATTCGGCCATGGTATATGCCAGAATATGGCTACCCGTGCGTCGGGCCGCTTTGACTTGATGAGCAGGGGGAGGAGAGCGAAATGATAATCCTGAATCAGTATAAGCGGATCTTTCTCGCCGGCTATTTCCTCGCATAACGCATCGGCGAATTTCTGATTGACTTTTTGATATTGTATCCAGTCCTGAAGTCCGAATGACGGACGCGTATGTGTAATATGACACAGCGGCCATATACCTTCATTCGAGAAACCGTAGTAGTATCCCTCTTCTTCTTCTTTCGAAAGGAAGACTCGCCGCAGTGTGTATGCCGGTTCTTCCGGCGGTACAGGAATATGATTCCCGGCATCCACTGTTTCTTTGTCGGCATTTCCGCTTCCTTGTGCAATCCAGATACCGCCGCAGGCACGCAGAATCGGATCAAGAGCGGTTACCAGTCCTCCTGCCGGAATTATGCACTCGATCATACTTCCGTTGTTTACGTGCATGTAAGGCTCTCTGTTGGATACGATAAAGAGGTTTCTTCCATTTAATTCGATTTTAACGTGCTCTTTTAATCTTTCAGAGGTCCACAGAGATTCTGCTTCAATCCGTAAACGAGCTTCTTCCTGCGCAGAAGAACGCGCCTGGGCAAGACTTTTTGCCATTAATGTGACCTCGTCGGCAAGGGGGCCCAGAAGATCGCCGCGTGGAAAAGCAACCGAATGCGGAACCTTACCGGTTCTCAATCCGCGCATCCAGTTTGCTATTTGCGCAATCGGGCCTGTAATACTCCAGCGTACCACGAGAACGGTTATTACTATTATAAAAAAAATATTGATCATCAGCCTGAAGAAATTCGTTTTCCAAATCTCTGTAAGACGTGCATCAATAAAAGACGCATCATGGTAGAGCAGAAGAGCTCCAAGAACACGTCCGTCTTCTTCAATTGGAATAGAATAAAAGTGCGCTGCTTTTTCGTCCAGTTTTTCAATTCCGGATATTGTTTCATTCCTGGCGACTGATTCCCATACTTTTGCAGGGGCGGTCTGAAAATTTGATTTAAGCGCCGGACTGGATGTAACGCAGACTCCCTGACTGTCATATACGGCAATACCGACCAGTCCTGCACGGTTTCCGAATCTCTCGACCAGCCGCCTCAATCTTACTGTTCTGTTTGTCTGGATGTATTCCTTGATCTGTTCCTGCAGGCTTTCACCCAGGACATTTGCGCGAATATTAAGCTCATGAATTAAAGTAGCCCGTTCATTCTGAACCTGCGTATATGTAAATACAGAAGCTACAAGTGCAGCTGCGAAAAGAAGCGATATTGTCAGCCTAAATGTTATCTTCATAATTTTCTTATATATAGTTGTATTTGATACGGTATCATTTCAAAACTATCTGCTGTTTCTCCAGAGTTTTTCCAGGATCTGCGTAGCCCATTCTTTTCCCGCCAGACCAAATGCTATAGCAAGAGCCAGGCATAATCCGCCGAAAGCAATCTCAAACGCCGATATTAATATCTGACCGCCGATTGACAGCTGCTGAAGAGTCAATGAAAAAACGAGGAGAATGATAGCCCAGTAGACTATATTGCCGATTAGTTCTGCGCCTGTTATACGCATATTGCTCAGATATGTATAAATTACTCCTCGTATAAGCTTTGCCAGCAATGAACCGAAAATAATAACAAGTATCGCAATAACAATATTGGGTATGTATAAAAGAATCTTATTTAATAATTCTTTTGCTGCCTCGAGGCCCAGACTGTGAAGGACAGCCATAGTCAATGCGAACATCAGAAACCAATAGATCAGGTTTGCAAGGACATTTATGGTTGTGTACTGGGCACCCCCTTTAATCAGGAAATTCTCAATACCGGCTTTCTCTGCAATTACATCCAGGCGTATAAGTTTAAACAGGTATTGCAGTCCTTTTCTGAGAAGTTTGGCAATTATCCAGCCGACAATGAAAAACACTATCCAGAAAAAGAGTTGAGGCAGAAACTGGATGAACTCGTCCCAGAATAATTTTAACGATTCGATCATATCGGATATTTGTTCCGGCATGCTATTCTCCCGGCCAATTGCCTGAAAATTAAGTTGGTTACAGCTCGTTTAAAAAAAATATAATAACTTAGATGGAATTTGTAAATAAGAATACGAACTCTAAACAACAGAGTCAATGCTATATTTTTGCAGAATTCCCGTGAAAACACCGTTTATTGAAATATCAGCGATTGCAATATAAGTAAACCGCGTTAAAGGTGAAAATCGCCGACTGCTTCCGGCTGGAATAATATTTTATTAATACGCAGCCGGGTGCGCCCTGATGGAACCTCAAAATCGATAATGTCATCAACTTTACAACCGATAATAGCGGTACCTGCAGGTGTAAGGACCGAAATTCTGTTATTTTCAAAATCAGCTTTTCCGGGAAATACCAATGTGAATACTATTTCTTCGTCTTTATCGAGGTCCGTGAGATGTATTTGCGAGTTCATTGTTATAATATTGTTAGGTATTTCTTCTGATGCAACTACGACCGCCCTATCCAGTTCGTTTTTTAAATTAAGCAGCAGCCTGCCGTACTCGTTGTTCTGAATTTCCTGCGATGAAACCAGAGCTCTTAATCGTTTCATATCGGAGTCGGTTATATAAATATGCCGATTGTTCATCTGTATATTCTCCTGTCGCTTATTTTGCCTGTTTAAACCGTGCCGTTTTTCTTCCGGTAATCATTAAACTTCTAAATCTTCTGCGTTAAGACGGTATAATCGGAAGCACCGCTTAAAAGTATATCATTTATATTTTCAGTTTCCGCCGAAACACCGGCAGCCGGCTCGATAGTAATTTTTGCGAATTGTGGTTTTACTAAGCGTTCATAATCATTCCACCGCATAAAAACAGATTCAGTGTCCGAACAGGCACTGAAAGCGATCCTTTTTCTTTCTTTTAACGATTCGTCGGCAAGAACCTTGAAACCAAATAGATTACCGAAAGGAGGGACAGTATATATCTCCAGGTTCGGGAAATATTGCGGCCATTCGCTTTCATAGTCTTCTTTTATATCCTTTGTTTTTAAGAATTCGCAAAGAGAATTGAAATCAATAACCCGGTCTGCAGGAAGCACTATCATCCAGCTCTGACCGCCGACGTGAACAGGTACTGTCTGAATGACATATTTTATCGGCAATTTGGTCTCGCCGGATATTTCCTGAGCAGATTTAATCTGTCCATGCTTAAGAACGCTGAATTCAATGTCGTTATCTGATAGATATGTCAAGAGTTCTCGTATTGTCGCCATAGTTAATCTCCTTAAGGATTATATAACTCAGCATATTGAAAATTATTTTTCGTTAAATCGGATATTACGATGGTTCTTATTGTGCAGTTAATGATTCTGCATCTCCAAGAACTTCGTAAAAAAGATTTAAAAGGATGTTCTAAATGAAATGGAAGGAGGAGCTCTATCGGTCAGAGAAGTATACAAAAGAAATGAACATGCGTTTTCTTTGTTAAACGTATTAATCGTATAGCATTTGTGTATTTTTAAATCCAGTATCGGTTTTTCAGAGTAAAAATAGCAGGAAGGAAAAACGTCCTTGGCTTTAATATATCTGTGATGAATTTTTTCAGGACTGGATTTGCCGGCCGGGCAGTTATCCCCTTTTTTATTATTAAATATTTGAATATCCGGCGAATAAGAACGAGAAAAAGTCCGTGTGACCGCGGATGAGACGGTACCGAAAAGATATACCGTTATAATTAATGCACTAATAATATTTTTGTAAGCATTTAGCATAAGAATATATAAAGCAAAACCTTCGACAATGTCAAGACGTCAAACAAGCATGAGAATAACGCTGTATTTATACAGTCCTTGCCGCATCATACAGGTTGTTAAAATTATACCCAAAAGCTGCAATACTGTGTTATTAACTCCCTGCTTTTTAATATCAGTGCGTAAACGGGCAGGTATTAGTATATGCCCGTTCTTAACGTTACGCACATCATTAATTGAAAGAGTATTATTTTAAAGAGATTTATTACGAATTGGATTTCTGTTCAGTCCTCTTCCTTGTATATATCCAGGTAAAAATCAGATCCAGAATAACTGCGCCAAAAAATACTATTAGCCAGTTCATGTGAATGTAGTCATAAATATTTAAAGTGACCACCATATTAACAAGTGCGCCGACAAAAAACATAGGTATTAGAAGCACAATAAAATGAGCCCAAAAATTCTTTTTTGGCATGATGTTTTCTCCTTGCATACTGTAAATGACCAAGGTCATAATAATTTCAAATTCGCAAATAACGGAATAATACAGGCCGGTACTTCTCAAAAAAGGACCGATCGGATATTATATGCGCCTGTTTTAATTGTAAGGATTATGCTTGAGGCGGAGATCTGGAAGGACAGGAATATAAAAAAGGATCAGTAAGAGTTACTGATTCGAATATTGAAATAACTATACCGTAAGAATATACTCTTTGTTCTTCCGGATGTGTAATAATAACCGGAGACGGGACTGAAATCTTGATAGTTGACGGTATATGTTTGTGCTGAGTCCAGTATACTTTAGCGGCCGGAGCAGGTGCATTGGCCGGTTTTGTAATATGATTTGGATTTATCCCGAAAGTGGCATACGTAAGCGTAACCAGCGTACCTGCAAATCCTAAGAACAGATAACTGAATAACAAGACAAACACAATGATGTGGCGATAACGTTTAATCATACATTAAGAATACAAAGTCCGATTGAAAGAGTCAAGGGAAATGAAGAAATTTAAAATTACGCGTTAAATTTATACCCGAATCCATGCACCGTTATGATGAACTTAGGCAGCTTAGGGTTGTCTTCAATTTTTTGCCTTATCCAGGCGATATGAGTATCGACTGTCCTCGTAGCAGGCATTGAATTGTATCCCCATACATCGTTAAGAATGGTCTCCCGTGATAGAACAACTCCCGGATGCTCGATAAAATAGCGCAGGATCTGAAATTCTTTTGAAGAGAATTCAATAGCTTGCCCTTTTCGTTTTATTTCCATCTTTTCGAAATCAACAGTGAACGGCCCGAACTTGTATAATGTGATATTTGATTCGGCAGATGCAATTGAATTTGGACGGCGTAAAAGCGATTCGATACGCGCAAGAAGCTCAAGCATCTCAAAAGGTTTAGTCAGGTAATCATCCGCTCCAAGCTTTAGCCCGACTACTTTTTCATTCAGCTGGCCGCGCGCAGTGAGCATTAATACGGGAGTAGAAATTCCATGAGAACGAAGATCACGAACAATATCAAATCCATTTTTCCCGGGCAGCATTACATCGAGAAGAATCAGGTCGAATTGTTTTTCAACTGCAAGGCGCTCTCCGCTTTCTCCGTCACTTGCACTGGCAACAATATATCCTTCACTGTTCAATCTGTCGACCAGTGTTAGGACCAGGCCCTTTTCATCTTCGATCAATAGAATTCTTTTTTGTATTTTGCTCACGATGCGTCCTCCTGTTTTCTTGCCGGAATCCTTATCGTAAAAATACTTCCTGAATTAGTTGAGCTTTTTAGCGCAATAATTCCGCCATGCGACGCGACTATATGCTTAGCAATACTTAATCCAAGGCCGTTGCCCTGTATTTGTCTGTCCCTGGCATTTTCTCCCCGATAAAATGGCTTGAAAATATTCTTAAGATCACTGTTTGATATGCCGATGCCCCGATCCTTGATATTTATTTCCAGAAAATCATTATTTGGCGCTTTTTTATATCGGATTTCTATGCCAATCCACTTTTCTTCATTACTGTATTTTATACCATTGACTATCAGATTTTCTATTGCAGACCGGATGGCGTTGGAGTCGCCTAATACTAAAGGAAGTTGTTCATCAATATTAGTCTCAACAACCAGGTTCTCCACGGGTAAATTTTTTTTTGCGTTTTGTATCGCTTCGTGTATTATTGTCGAAATATCAAAAAGTTTCTTCTCGTAGACTTTACTGCCGGATTGAATACCGGCATAGGCCAGAGCTTTCTCAACCATTTCCGATAATCTGACAACTTCGCTGTTGATTAACTGCCCGTATTGCCGGTAACGGACTTCTTCTCGTATTACCCCATCTGCCAGATTTTCACCCGCTGATTTCAGTACTGCCAGAGGGGTTCGTAATTCATGTGATATACCGGCAACAAATTCCAATTGCTGCTGAGCAAGACGTCTCGCGCTGTTTGTAGAAATCAGAAGAAAAAAAATACTTGCACCGAGCAATATTAAAATGCTGAAGCTTATCCCTAAGTTTCTCAGGCGATTGTTGTCGACTACTTCTTCCAATGAACTTTTTCGATATCTTAAAAACATTTTAAATAAACCCTGTCCTTCAAATCTTTCTCTTCCTCCGGGAGGCATGTAATCCTGCATGGGAAGCCGTATGTCGTCGCGTTCGAAATTAAAAGGTGACCTATTGAACGGTTCCGGCGGGAGATTCGCATCCGCACGAAAGCGGCCTGGGTCGGGTGGGGCAGGTGCTGCCGGTGAAATCAATGCAGGCGGCAGGGAAAGGAATGGTACAACAATATCGAATTTTTTTGATATATCGCTTTCAATTGAAGTTGATGATCTGTAAACGACTAAACCAGTATCATTATTAATAACAATATCATAATCCTTCCATGTATCCTGCTTGAAGTTGGATTGTATGATCCCCGGCAGAACCGATGAAGATATATTTTCAAGGTCAAGAGATATTTTTGCGGCATATCCGGGACGATCATTAACTGCAATTGCTATCGCAGACAAGTCTCTGTAAATAAAAATTGTGCTTTTATGATTAACCGAAATTTTTATAACCTGATCTTGGTGAGGCAGCAAAACAATATTGATTTCCGTAGTAATAATACCAGGATTAGCAGACGTTGCTCTCCAATTCGATATTCTCTCATATAAAATTCTATAAATATTTTGGTCAGAACCTTTTATTTCTTTGTTTAGTGACCTTATCAGGCTGAATATTTCTCTGCTGAAATCAACGGAACAGTGAAAAGCGGTTGTTTGCAGGTTATTCTTCATCCGTATGTATTCCTGCTCGTTTATCTGACCCAGCCAGGTATACTGCAGATATGCAAGCAGGGGAAGAACGACAGCCGCAACAATGATGAGAATAATTAATGCACTTTTATATGGCTGCTGCATTTTCATTGTATAAATATACGCTTCTTTTATCCCTTCTTCATTATTTCTTAACAATTTTAACAAACATTTTTCATCCTTAGCAATAATTTATCCTATTCTTAACTTATTAATGTGGGGAAATTGTGAAATTAAATACGTCATATATTGTAAGATATCTTATGTAGAATACTGACAAATTAAAGAAAAGAGTAACTACTCATTGAATTTGTTTTGCAGTGGGACTCCTCTGGAGTTCAGATAATGTGTGCTTTGCACAATTAGTTATGCAAAGGCTCCGTAGGAGTCGTAAGTTTGTAACTTAATTAAAATAAAAATCCGGAACTCCGTCAGGAGTTCAACGATTAAATAATTAGGTGAGAAGTAACAGAAAAGATTAAAATTTTTGATATATAGGGAAAGTGGTATTAGGCCTGAACCAGTGAACGCTTCTGATGAGAAACGTAAGTGTTATTTACCGCTATGAAAATTAATTCAATCGTTGATAATAAACAAGAGTGAATATTATGAAAAAACAAATATTACTTTTTTCGATTATGCTTTTACTAATTGCCGGATGTAAAAAAGAGGAAGAAAGCAATGAAGAGGAGGATCTGATTGGTAATTGGAAGGAATACTCTGATTATGAAGGTTACGCTCGGTCGGATGCTGTTGTGTTTTCTATTGGCAATAAGGCTTATGTCGGCACGGGTTATAACGGTTCAGAACGACTAAATGATTTTTGGGAATACGATTCGCAGCTGAACAACTGGACACGAAAAGCAGACTTTCCCGGCGCGGCAAGAACCGGAGCAGTTGCCTTTGCAACGGATACCAAAGGATATGTTGGTACTGGTTACGATGGCAATGGCAACAAGCTGAATGATTTTTGGACTTATGATCCGGTTGCTGATAAATGGGACTCAATATCCAGTTTTGCAGGTAGTGCAAGATACGGTGCAGTAGCTTTTTCTATTGATAATAAAGGTTATGTCGGTACCGGGTATGACGGCAATTACTTAAAAGATCTCTGGGAATATGATCCATCAACAGATCAATGGACTCAAAAACTTAGTTTAAGCGGAGGAAAACGCCGCGATGCTGTGGCTTTTGTAATTTATGGAAAAGGATATGTCTGTACCGGTATAAATAATGGAACATATGAATATGATTTATGGGAATATGATCCGGCAGTAGATCAATGGATTAAGAAACGTCCTATCTCTAATGTGTCTGATGAAGAGTACGATGACAATTATTCGAATATCATCGGTATCAACAAAGCAGCATTTTCGATTAATGGAAAGGGATATGTTGCTACAGGCGGACAGGGCACTGCAGGAACAGATGTTTGGGAATATGATCCCGTATCTGATTTATGGAGCCAGAAGACTTCTCTTGAAGCATCCGGACGGATGGACGCAGTTGCTTTTACTATCGGAGATTATGGTTATATAACCACCGGAAGAAACGGAAGTTATTACTTTGATGACTTATGGATATTTGATCCGTATGCTGATAAAGTTGGTCTTGATAAAACATCAATTGTCGGGCCTTGATCGGTATGAGGTTAAATAAAGTGATCCGTCTTGGTATGCCGATCATGATTACTATTATCGTTACGGTTATTTTTGCCTCTTGTACCGATAACCCCGTAAAATTTACTTTGGATGAGAAATTTATTGAATCTCAAACAGCATTAATGCTGGTCGACACTTTCTCTGTCAGCCTTTCAACAGTAATCATTGACAAAGTAACGACTTCTGGTACCGGAAGCATGTTATTAGGCAGTTATAGTGATAATGTTTTTGGGAAAATAAGAAGTAACAGCTATTTCCAGATTGGCATTCCGGAATATAATGTTATTGAGGACTACGATATTTATTCCTCACTAGTTTTGGCTATACATTACAACTCATACTATTTCGGTGATACAACTAAAAGTCAAAGTATTTTTGTTCATCAGTTAATTGAAAATATTAAATTGGATGACAACGGAGTCATTAACAGTCAGGCCGCTTTTAAATATAATGTCAATCCGATAGGCTCAATTATTTACACCCCTAGACCCTGCGGTGGAGATACAATATTCATCAAAATAAGCGATGTGGTGGGCGTTGACCTGTTCAATAAACTAAAAAATGAATCAGAAGTATTAATAGATAACGAAAATTTCATAAACTATTTTCATGGTTTGGTATTAGTCACGGATATCAATTCTGAAGGGTCTATTATTGGATTCAATGCTAGTAAAGAAAACGTAGAATTGATTCTATCGACTATCAGGGAAGGCGAGAGCGATCAAATCATATATCACGTTTTTACACTGGAGGATTCAACAAAGCAATTCAATAATATTATACATGATTTTTCTTCAACACCTTTAAGTCCATTAATTAAACAACAAATAGCGCTTTCCAATTCTAATACCGGCGGTGTTTCTTTCCTCCAGGGTGGAATAGGCCTGGTAATACGGGCAGATATTCCTTCGCTTTCAGAGGTATTGCTGTTTAAAAGGGGTTTAATTACTAAGGCTCAACTGTCTATTTACCCTAAACAAAACAGCTATAACGTTTTTAGTCTTCCTCCTGAATTGGTTATTTACGGAACAAATAAACAAAACGAAATAAATAGCGGAGCTTTATACTCCTCGTCAGCGCCTGTTATTGATGAGATATATCAGGAAGAAACCAGCTACACATTCGATGTCACGGAATATTTGAAAGATGAAATTGCAGATTCTTATATTGATCCGGAAAACGGTCTTCTTGTAACTCTTTCGGGAGATGTCCTGAATACTAAGTTTTATCGTTCAATTATAAACTCCCAAAACCGGAAGCCTAAATTGAAAATATATTATTTGTCGTATTAAACTTTCATGAACAGGTTATATATTGTAATACTTTTTTTGTTCTTTCTTGGCCAATCCTCATGGGCGCAAGTGAAAAATTCGATATACTCGATGTATGGAGTCGGTTGGCTTCTTGATAACTCGGTTGGAATTAATAAATCGCTGGGGGGAACCGGGATAGCTTTCCAATCGGGAAGATCAATTAACTATTTAAATCCTGCCTCATACCTCGGGATACCTCCAAGCTCGATTGTATTGGAATTTGGTACTTTTGGAATTTATAACAAATCTGCAAATAAATTTCTCTCGTTCACAAATGGCAATATTAATTTCAGCTACTTTACCGTAAATCTTTATCTTTCAAACAGGTGGGCGTTGAGTGCCGGAGTTGTTCCATTCAGTTTTGTCGATTACGGAATTACCTCCAAAGATGAAATTGAAGGAGAGCTTACATCGTTTGAAAAAGAATATACAGGAACCGGTGGTCTGAGCCGAATTTATTTGGGAAATTCATTTGGAATATATAAAGGATTATCTGCCGGATTTAACGCTTCTTATATAGTTGGTTCCATCATCCAGACTGAGACCGCTCTCGAAAGCAATATCTTTTCAGGATACGAGTTTAAAAATGAAGGCACGGCAAGCAGTTTCTATTTGGACTATGGTTTGCAATATATCATCAATGACGATAACTGGTCATATACTGTTGGTTTAATTTACGGAAGCAAAAATAAATTTAACACAACAAACGATGTCACGATAACTTATAATGACGTCACTGATTCCTTAAAACAAGCGGGAAAATATGATTTGACAATCCCGCGAAAAATCGGTGTGGGGCTTTCAGTAAAAAGGGGCGATAACATTAGAGCAGGCTTAGATTATGAGTATGGTAATTGGTCCAACATAGATTTTGCCGACCGCAAAATTGATACAAGGAACAGCAGCAGGTTCTCGGTTGGATTGGAATATACTCCGGCTAATAATACGTCGGATGAGAAATGGTATAAGAGCCTATCTTATAGGCTAGGCGCTAATTATAAAAAATCATACCTTGAAATAAGCAATACTCAAATAAATTCCTTTGGAATATGCCTTGGTATTGGAATTCCTTTCCATAAAATAAATGCGGTTAACTTATCTGTAGAGTATGGCGAAGAAGGAACATTGAAAAAAGGATTAATTAAAAATAGTTATTGGATGTTTTACATGAATGTTTCTTTGCACGACTTATGGCTTGAACTTCCTCTGGAATAAGAATAGTTGAAATATAAGGATGATAAAGTTCGAGAATTTCAGCTTCATTAAAACTGACGAATTCAAACTCGAAGACAAGGTAAATGCATTTTTGTTGTTGATTATCAATTTTAAGGTGTTGTGCTCCATAAATACCATCTAAAAAAACGCTTTTTCTGCATAAGAATAAGATAAAATACTTTACGCTTGTTTTATAGAAGATAATATTGTAAAATAATCTAACTAAGTTAGATATTATTATAATTGTTATAATGTTGTCATGTTTAACAAAGGATAAATAGTTGGGATATCGATATATGAAACTAACAAAGAAATTCAGCATTACTTTATTGATAATAGCGGTACTATCAATCTTGCTCCTGTTGTTTACCTTTAACCTTGGATTTAAGGAATCAATTAATTACCAATTTGCAATTCTGAAAAAAGGCAATATAGAAAGTACGATATCAAGCAGCGGTACACTTAATCCGGTTACGGAAGTCATTGTCGGAACTCAAGTATCAGGTACGATTGAACAGGTATTTGTTGATTTTAACGATAAAGTAAAAAAAGGACAGGTGATAGCAGTTCTTGATTCGTCCCTACTTCGTATGGCTGTTGATGAGGCTCAGGCAGGAGTCTTGAAAGCAGAAGCACAGCTCGAAGAAGCCCAGGCAAATTATGATCGCTATAAAATGCTGTCAGAAAAAGAATTGATTGCCGGTTCGGACTTTCAGACAGTAAAAACAACACTCAAAAATGCGCAGGCCGGAATAATTTCAGCAAAATCTGCTCTGAATCGTGCAAAAAGAAATCTAAGTTATGCGATAATCAAAGCACCTATCAGCGGGACAGTTACAGTAAGAAATGTTGAGGAAGGGCAAACTGTCGCTGCAAGCTTTTCAACGCCGACATTGTTTACGATTGCACAAGATATGTCGAAAATGGAAATTAAAGTCTCGGTGGATGAAAGCGACATAGGGCAAATCAAAGAGGGACAAAACGCACGGTTCACTGTTCAGGCTTATCCCGAAAAAATATTTAGTGGGAAAGTTAAACAAATTCGTGTACAGCCTACAACAACGGCAAATGTTGTTAATTATTCTGTAATAGTAACTGCAGAAAACAAAGATAATCTATTATTACCCGGAATGACAGCAATGCTGGATTTTATAATTGAGAATAAAGCAGATGTATTAATTACCCCGAATGCTGCATTGAGATTCCAGCCGCCGGAAGCAGAAATAGCACAGATGCAAAGAAGAATGTCGCCGCCGATACCGCAGCCTGCAATTGATTCGATTAATAAAAATAATTTGCAAATGCCTCCGGACCCAGATCACTTTAATGAATCGAAGCAACTTTGGTATTTGGATAAAGATGGAAAGTTAAGTGTTGTTCATGTCCAGGCGGGAATAAGCGATGGAACAAATACTGAGATAAAGGGTTTTAATATTTATGAAGGAATGAAGGTTGTAATCGGGATGGAATCTGCATCGGGAGGCAGTAATTCGGCAAAGATAAAATCAAATTCAGGAGGACCTCCTCCTCCAATGATGTAATATTAAATGGAAATAAATAAAATCAAAATGATAGCATACAATAATGAAAAATATTATTGAAACGAAGCAATTGAAAAAAGAATATAGATTGGGCAATGTAATAGTCCATGCGCTCCGTGGAATAGATCTCACAATTAAAGAGGGAGAATTTGCAGCGATAATGGGAGCATCGGGCTCCGGTAAATCGACTTTAATGAACCTTCTTGGATGTCTTGACCAATCTACATCGGGCGAATATTTTCTTGATGGCTGTCTTGTAAATAGAATGAGCAGGAATGAGTACGCTCGCATTCGTAACGAGAAAATCGGTTTTGTTTTTCAAGGTTTTAATTTACTTTCACGAACATCTATAGTGGAAAATGTCGAATTGCCGTTGGTTTACGATCATTCTGAACGAATTAAAGATTCGCAGGCAGCAGCGGTGGAAGCGCTAAGTCATGTAGGTCTGGGTGATCGGCTTGATCATGAACCCAATCAGTTGTCAGGAGGGCAGCAGCAGCGTGTGGCTATTGCCCGGGCGTTAGTGAACAATCCGGCTATGATACTTGCTGATGAACCAACGGGAAATCTGGACAGTAAAACATCGGTTGATGTTATGGCGCTTTTTCAGCAGCTGAACGATCAAGGTATTACAATAATTCTTGTGACGCATGAACCTGATATTGCTCTTTATGCGAAACGTATCGTTGAGATGAAGGATGGACTTATTATATGCGATATGAAAATTAAGAATCGAAAAAATGCAAAAGATGACTTAAAAGCTTTGAATAATGCGGAAGTATCGAGTGTCGTTGAGATTGTGGAACGAAACGATGCTCATAAAAAAAGGTATTAAGGGGAAAAATATGCGTGCATTTAAAAAAATATTAAAAACAGCACTACGGAGCATCCTCAGAAATCGCATGAGAAGCATGTTGACTGCACTCGGGATTATCATAGGAGTCAGCGCTGTTATAATTATGGTTGCAATCGGGCGCGGTTCAGCACAGAAAATTCAAAACGACATTAATTCACTGGGCACTAATTTGATCACTGTTTCACCGGGGGCAGCAAGAAGCGGCGGCGTTAGTCAAGGAAGCGGCAGTATTAACAGGTTTACTTTCCGCGACGTTGAAAAAATAAAGAAAGAAGCTGTATTTATAAAAGGTGTTTCGCCGGTTGTACGTGTTGCAGTTCAAGTGATTGGCGATGGTAAAAATTGGTCAACATCAATTTATGGTGTCTCTACTGATTATTTTAATATTCGCAAATGGGAGGTCGAGAATGGAGGCGAATTATTTACTGAACGTGATGTTATTGCAAATAAAAAAGTAGCGCTCATAGGCAAAACAGTCGCTGATAATCTTTTTCCATCCGGTTCAGCGGTAGGGAAACAGATCCGTATTCGTAATTCACCGTTTAAAGTGATAGGTGTGTTAAAATCAAAAGGTCAAGGGGGTATGATGGATCAGGACGATATTATTCTTGCGCCGTCAACAACGGTTTTTTATCGGCTTAAAGGCGGCGAATTCATAGATATGATTAATGTCAGTGCAATTTCAGAAGATAAAGTTGACAATGCGCAGAAAGAAATTGAGGTATTGATGCGCGAGTCACATCGTCTGGGGCAAACTGAGGAAAATGATTTTTCAATACGTACACAGGCAGAAATGCTGGAAACAATATCGTCGGTCACTGCAGTAGTAACTCTTCTATTGGCTTCTATTGCGGGGGTATCGCTTTTAGTAGGCGGTATTGGTATAATGAATATAATGCTTGTATCTGTTACCGAACGAACACGTGAAATAGGTATTCGAATGTCTGTCGGCGCTCGTGGAAGTGATATACTTATACAATTTCTAACCGAAGCAGCAGTGTTAAGTATAAGTGCGGGCATAATCGGTATTCTGCTTTCAGTGTCCGTAATAGTCTTTATAAATTCTCTAACAACGCTGAGTGCTTCAATGTCGGTTGATATCGTCCTTATTGCATTCCTTTTCTCCGGAGCAATTGGTATATTCTTTGGGTTCTATCCTGCCCGGAAGGCTGCAGCAATGAATCCTATAGATGCTTTACGATATGAATAAAATATGTCGGAAGAATTGACGGATTAAAACAATGTCGCATAAAGAAAGAAGGTTACGGGAAAAAGAAAAAATCCGGCAGAGTATTATTAAGGCTGCCAGGAAAATAGCCGTTCACGAGGGTTGGCATTCCGTAACAATAAGAAAAATTGCCGACGCCATTGAATACACACCGCCCGTTGTGTATGAATATTTTGAAAGCAAGGAAGATATATTTAAGGAAATTATTTACTATGGTTTCAATATAGTGCATAAGGAGATTGAAAAAGCTAAACATCTGGAAAATGATCCGAAGAAGTTGCTTCTGAATATTTCTCTTATCTATTGGGATTTTGCCGAGAATAATATGGATTTATTTCAATTAATGTTTAGCCTTGAAAGGCCTGCACCAAATAAAAAAATGATTAATATATTCAAGCTTATGGAAAATATATTTATGAAGCTTGCAAAAAATAACAAGAGTTTATGCCAAGAACTTCTTGTCAATTGGATATGCTTGCATCATGGGGCGATTTCAATAATTCTTCGATTACCGCCCCCGCCGCATTTCATTAAAAAGGATAAAAGAGAAAACTACATCAGCATAATGAAACGGTTTATTGGCAACATCTGAAAAATTCTTTATACTTGTGTTCAGCTAAATAATACGAGAATAATGTAAGGTGTATAATCCTACCCTGCAGTGTAAAATGTATTGTGCAGTCAATAGTGCTGCGAATAATCAACAGACAAACATCTATATAAAATTGATCTCTTTGGGTACGAAGATCTTAATATATCCTTCAAATCTACCTGAATGTCTGATTGTTCCTTAACAATTTTAACAAACATTTTTCATTTTTAGCAATAATTTGTCCTTTTGTTAACTCATTAATCTGATGATAATCATAGATTTAACGTAGTTAAGCGGAGAATAAATGTTTGTATTGAATGACTTTTATTTAAGTATTAATAATAAATAAGGCAAAATTAATGATTAAAAATCAATATAAAACACCTGTTCTCTTTTTTTTACTAGCCGCTTTGGTAATTTTGACAATACAACTGACCGGCTGCAGCGGAGCTGTTCAACTGAAAAGCGATTGGAAAAATTCAGTTATAGTCATTGATGGAAAACAAGACGATTGGGCAGGATACTTATACGATTTTAAGAAAAATGATCTGACTGTCGGAATTTGTAACGATGATGAGAATATATATATATGTTTTATTTCATATGACCAGGGTGTAAGACGCCAGATCATGGACGGTGGATTTACAGTTTGGTTCGATCCAGGCGGAGGTACGGAAGAATTATACGGGATCAAATATCCCGCAGGCCGTCCGAGAGGGGAAAGAACCGGAGATATGAGCAACGATAATCGTCAGCTGCGAAAGTCTGAAAATACTAGCAGTGATTTTTCCACGGATGAGTTGGGAAATACTGAAAATATGCCTCCATCACCAATACTTGGATCTGATAATGATGGAAAAATGCCTTCTATATCTGGAAATGCACAATTTGAAATGCAATTTCTTGGACCAAATGAAAACGAAGTCCGGGAGGCAAATATACTGGAATTAAAAAGTGCTGCAATTAAGGTTAGTTTAACACAAAAGACCTTTGTGTACGAGCTTAAGGTGCCTTTGCATAGGACATCGGATTTTCCATTTACAATTATACCGACAAATAGGGAAAATATAATAGGGATCGGATTTAAAACGGAGGAAAATTCTATAAGTGGATTTAGCAAATCTCCTAAAGGGCCGGGTGGAGGCAGACCTGGTGGCGGAGCTCCTCCGGGTGGTGGACCTCCAGGCAGTGTATCGCCAGGCGGTGGACCGCCAAGTGGAGGTTATGGTGATATGAGACGCGGAGGCGGCTCTGATTCATCCAAACCGGTTGAATTATGTATAAAAGCTGTACTGTCAGGTAATCTTAAAGTATTTGAGAAAAAGAAATAATTGATTAAAACATAAAAAAAAGAAGAGGAAAAAAATGAAAAGAAGAATAATAGTTGCATCGATTATGATAGCAGCTATTGCTTACATGTTTCCAATAAATTTACAATCGCAGCCGCGAGTGCAGCCGCCTATGTCTCCTAAACAAAGGCCAATGCCTCCGGGAGAATTAATAGAAGTACTAAAGGAGGAACTGAATCTTACAAGCGAACAAGAATTGAAAATCCAGGAGATTCTGGATGCACAGGCACTTGAAACGAAGAAAATGGCTGAGTCAGAAAAAAAAGAACGCAATGCTTTGCGCAAAAAGATGGAAAAACAGCGAAAGGAGACAGATGCTAAGATTTCTGCTTTGTTAACAGATGAACAAAAAAAGATATACGAGAAACTTCAAAAAAAACGTCATCAAAGACCGCCGCATCCCCCAAAACCTGAAAATGAACGGCCTGAATATCCTGATAGAAATGAATAGTAATTGTGATGTTCGTTACTGCGTTTCTATTAAGCGAGATGTATTATAATAAAATAAATGAAGGCTGTTTCCTATAAGGTAAATGCTCCCGAGGAAACATTTTTTATGAAAAGTATTTTTTGAAATAGTCAGATGATACCGGGAAGTATATGGCGGAGATTTTAGTTACTTGTCGTTATAGAACAAAATCCAAACAAGTCACCTCCTTCTTGCTTGTTTATCCGCCGTACTTCCTTATTTTATGGATATAATGGTTATAAATAGGTATCTTGTTATGAATTTGTAACTTAAAAAAATGCTTAGAAAAAAATCAAAACGGGTAATAATATTCGCATGCTTCGGTCTGCCTCTTATTGTATTGCTGCTGCTTTTCGAAGTTGAAGTAAATCAGAGTATCAGCACGATTTTCGAAGTAAATCCATCTCAAAAATGGATCCTGGCAAGGGGAAATGAAGGGCAGATTATTTCCAGTATAACGGATTATAATTCTGTTGTTTCAAATAATATTTCTATTGTTCAGTTTGAACGCGGTGAATCGATGAATTTTCATCTGGTCCCGTCGATTCTGTCAAAGCCGGCACTTTCGAAAGGCGATACGGTTGCGGTCATGTATTCGAGCAGGCTTCAGGAACGGCTCACAAAGTTAAAAGGCGAGCTTCTTGTAGCAAAAGCCGACCTGGTTGCGAAAAGCACGGGTGAAAAACAGCCGTTGATTGAGGAAGAGAAGAAAAAGATCGAATATACTGAAGCTAAAATCCGGCAAAAGAGAATATACTTTGAACGCGCCCGGGAATTGTTCAACAAGTCTTATATCTCCAAAGAAGAATTTGACGCCTGCGAATGGGAATTAAAACAGGCGGAAATTGAAAATGAAATCAATAAAGCACAGCTCCAGGTGCATCTCAGCGGAAGCAAGAATGAAGATTTGCAGGTACTGCGGACGACGATCAGGTCTTATCTCAGTGAAATAGAATTACTTGAAAAGAGGATAAAGGATTTTGTGCTTCAGTCTCCAATTCAGGGAGATATAGTCAGGGACTTCTCCACCGACACACTGCTTATTGTCAGCAACACTTCCTGCCTGGTTATGGTTGCTCCGATCAGATACGAGGAAATTCATCACTTATCTGAAGGAGCAAAAATACGGATAGTATTAAGAAGCCTATCGCAGGAATTAAACGGCACCATAATTGCCATCTCAAAAGAAGCCAAAACAATTAACGGTGTTCAGATTCTTTATACGCGAATCGCACTTGATTCCAATAAAAACAGGCTGGTGCCGGGATTGATGCTCAGCGGCAAGATTATTCTGCCAAAAGTTACAATTATCGAATATCTGGCCTCTCTGTTCAGTTGATTGACGGCTTATATAAATGAAAAACAGGCTGGAATATAAATACCTTGTATCTGCTGCTTATTTAGACAAACTTCGGTACGACCTGCTGAATTATCTAACTCCCGATGCATACGCAGTTTTGCGTCCGGGATATGAATATACAGTCCGAAGCATTTACTTCGACAGCCATGACTACAAATGCTATTATGAAAAATTGGACGGCATCTACACACGGAAAAAATTCAGAATCAGAGGATATAATAAATACGAAGACAGCTCGCAGATATTTTTTGAGATAAAAAGAAAGCATGAGAATTTCATATCGAAAAACAGGGCCAGAGTTCCGTATGCAAAACTCCATAAGGTCCTGACAGACAAATATGTCGATTCGCATTTTGCGGATGAGGAAAAAATGTATTTCGACTATTTCTACTATTACTATCAATTACGGCAGCTCGAACCTAAAGTGCTGGTGGTTTATAATCGTGAAGCATATGAATGCAAGTTCGGTTCCCAGCTCAGGATAACTTTTGATAAAGATCTGAAAAGTAAGGCAGTATCTAACATTCACCAGCTTTATGACGAAGACGGACTAAGATCGGCTTACCGCAGGGAATTTGTGCTTGAAATAAAATTTTTCCAGGTGCTCCCGCAGTGGATAAAGAATGTTCTGGAAAAATACGATTTAACCCGGCTTGCCATCTCTAAATACACATCATCAATCGATATACAGCACAGCTCATCGGTTAGAGCCAACAAATTCAACCGTATCGCAAGTCTTAAAAGGAGTGCAGCATAGTGAATAATCTGTTCGGCTCAGATATGTTTTCCCCGACATTGCCGCAGATACTGGTAAGTCTTTTTGTAAGTTTAATTTGCAGTTTTATAATATCGGCTGTCTACAGGTTTACATATCGCGGGCCGGGATACTCGAACAGCTTTATTACATCGCTTATCGTCCTGGCGCTTATTACTTCACTGGTTATTATGGTTATAGGAAACAACCTTGCACGTGCGTTCGGTTTGGTTGGTGCGTTGTCGATAATCAGGTTCAGAACCGCAGTTAAAGATACAATCGACATTGTATACATATTTTTCGGACTGGCAATAGGCATGGCAGCAGGGGTCGGTTACTTTATGCTCGCTGTTGCCGGAACATGTTTTGTATCGATTGTACTGATACTGGTATCGAAAACAGATATTACAATGTTCCGCGGTGAACAGTTCCTTCTCCAGCTTCAATATGCCGATGACGATGTAACGGCGGTTAAAAGCATCATGGATGAATACTGCTCATCATTCGAATTAATCAACATTAAAAGTTCGGCCGGTTCAGCTCCAAAAGAGTTTTCGTATTATATCAATTTGAAAAGAAAAAAAGATTTTCTGGAATTTGTAAAAGAATTAAAGAATATGAAGGGTGTGCATTATATCAACCTGTTCCGCGATGAAGAGCATATTTAGGATTTCTGCAGCAGCCGCAGTCATTGTCCAGTATTGCCTTTCAGCTGATCTGCCCGATAAAGAAAAAGCCGAAGTGCAAACCAAAAAGCTTATTCTTGTTTCAGAAATTATCCTTCCTTTCACAGAACCTTCCGGAATTGCATGGTCGGACAGAATGCAGAATATGTGGATCGTCAGCGGGGGGGATCAGCATATCTACAGGCTTGATGCCGGCGGCTCGGTTATTCAGCGCTTGCCTTATATCGGAACCGATCTTGAAGGTATTGCATTCGATGAAACGGATTCGACGTTATGGCTGGTAGACGAAAGAGAAAAGGAAATTATTCATTTAAGTCTGGACGGATTCGTGCTTTTGGAAAAAAAACTGCCTTACGGAGCAAAGAAGAATAAGGGTCCGGAGGGCATTACAATAGGACCAAAAAACCGTATGTACGTTATAAACGAAAGCGATCCTTCAATATTAATGCAGCTTAATGAAAACTATGATATAAACTGGACAATAGCGTTGAACTTTGCGTCGGACTACTCGGATATTTCATATGATAAAAACAGCGGTATGTTTTTTATCATCAGTGATAAAAGTGAGGCGTTTTTTTCATGGACATTAGAGCGCGGCATACTGTGCAAATATATCCTGCCGAATGATAAAAACGAGGGTATTGCATACGACAATAATCACAAGATATTTTATATAGTAAACGACAAGATATCGAAATTGTATTTTTATAAAAGTGAATAATACTGCAAGAACATTATTGTTAATAATATTGAGTAATATTTTTGGTTTTGAAAATAAATAACATTAGACAATATTTTAACTGGGA
The DNA here is from genome assembly GCA_016928255.1 of Bacteroidota bacterium. Taxonomy (GTDB): domain Bacteria; phylum Bacteroidota; class Ignavibacteria; order UBA10030; family UBA10030; genus Fen-1298. The sequence goes on along the minus strand of JAFGLB010000207.1, from coordinate 4,699 downwards.
GCAGTAGTGAGTCCCTATATGAATTAATTAGATTGATGTATGCTATCCAATATGTGTTATGCTTAGCGTCATTTCTTTTGTCTTGACACAAAAGAAATGACTAAAGTCCCGATGTACGGGATGCCGCTCTTTAATAATTTTATTGATGCGGCAAAAAAGTCTCAGCCATAGGCTGATGAGCCTTTGGCTCAAAGACTGACGAAAAATATGGACTCGGAGAGATAGTAAAGACACACGCGTGCGCGTGTGACCACTTTAGGCCTCCGGCTGTTCGCCTTGTTTTAAATCCATATTTTTCGTAGGTCAATTATTTAGGACAAGTGTAATGCAAAAATCTATTATGAATATTAAGAATGTAATAGCTCTAACCTCGTATGCCTTAATGGTTTTGATATTTGCGGCATGTGATAAAGGTTCTTCGCCAACTTCGGATAATACCAACAACGGAAATAATTCACACAGCAGTATTACATTGGCAGAAGTTCTGGCCGGGAATAAAAAAGATCATGAAGATCTGGATGACTATACCTGGGACAGCCGGCAAGCTGTGCAAATCGTACTGAATGGAAGCGAAATAAACGAATCTTCGGACAATGTAACGGTTAACGGCAGTCAGGCGACTATTACTTCGCCGGGCAATTATGTGTTGAGCGGTTCATTGACAGACGGGCAAATTGTCGTGAATACAACGGATGAGAATACTGTAAGGCTCATTTTAAATGGAGTGACAATAAATAATTCTAAAAACTCTGCGATATATATAGCAAGTGCAAAAAAAGTCGTTATTATACTCGAGGGAAGCACTGTAAATAATATAACGGATGGATCATCGTACGTATATGCGAGTGCGGATATTACCGAACCGGATGCGGCGATCTTCAGCAAATCTGATCTCAGCATATACGGCAGCGGGACGTTGAATGTTTACGGCAACTATAACGATGGAATCGCCAGTAAAGACGGATTGATCATAAAAAGCGGCAATATTAATGTAAGTTCTGTCGATGACGGCATGATCGGCAAGGATTATCTGATTGTTAAAAGCGGAACCGTTACGGTCACGTCGACAGGCGACGGTTTAAGGTCCGATAATTCCGACGATGCAAGCAGGGGATACATAAATATTGAATCGGGAATAGTGGATATAACTTCAGCATCAGATGCTATTGATGCTCAGACTGATGCTGTCATATCCAGCGGAGAAATTAATATAACATCCGGAGGCGGCAGCGGCAAAAAAGTCGGCAGTAACACTTCAGCAAAGGCAATCAAAGGAACAGTGTGTGCTGTAATTGATAATGGTACGTTTTCCATCAATTCAGCCGATGATGCGGTTCATTCAAACGGAGTAGTGGTTATAAATAATGGTACATTTGCCATATCATCGGGAGATGACGGTGTTCATGCCGATTCTATACTGAGCATAAATGGAGGCAATATCACGATCTCCAAGTGTTTTGAAGGATTAGAAAGTAAGACGATAAATATTAACGATGGAAATATCCATATAACTGCAAGTGATGACGGTATAAATGGAGCGGGCGGGAATGACGGTTCAGGTGCAGGCGGATGGCCCGGCGGTATGCCGGCTCCGGGAAATTATAATCTGTATATCAGCGGTGGATATATTTCAGTTAATACCACCGGCGATGGACTTGATATAAACGGTTCAATTGAAATGAGTGCAGGAACAGTTATTATCCATGGCCCCACTGTAAATAATGAAAGCCCGATCGATTATGATGTTTCATTTAAAATGACTGGAGGATTGATTGCAGCTGCCGGAAGTTCAGGTATGGCGCAGGCGCCAAGCACGAATTCAACTCAATATTCATTACTGATAACTTTCGGCTCCGTCAATTTTTCGGGTACGCTTTTTCATATTCAGAATGCTGAAGGAAACGATATTCTAACGTTTGCACCGGCTAAAACTTATCAATCAGTTGCCTTTTGTTCGCCGGAATTAATAAAGGATTCTTCATACGACATTTTTCTTGGAGGCAGTTCAACAGGCATTGCTGTCGATGGCTTATACGAAGGCGGTGTGTATTCGGGAGGAACTAAATACAAAACATTCACTGTCTCCGGTATCGTAACAACAATTAGAAATTAGGTTTCATTTAAAAAAAAGAAGCCGTCGTTTGTACTTAAACGACGGCCGCTTTGTTCAATTTATTAATATAACTATTGGCTTTTACTTTTTCGTCTGCAGAATTGCGTTTAGAGCAGAAGCCCATTTCTCGTACAATTCCTTGTACTTTGCGGTGTTCGCGCCTTTGGGTTCGATTACTTTTAACTTCTCGAGGCCCTTGAACATTTCTTCGCGTGATTTGTACTGCTTTGCGCCTAATCCAGCTCCGCGAGCTGCACCCTGCGAGCCGTCAGTATTATAAAGTTCGATAGTCACACCTGCAACCTGAGCAAGTGCTTCACGGAAGATGGGACCGAGGAAGAGGTTTGCATCGCCGGCGCGCATAACTTTCGGCTTCATTTCCATTTCGTGCATAATGTTAATGCCGTAGTTGAATGCAAACGCAATGCCTTCGTGCACTGCACGCATCATGTGTGATGGGGTATGAATGTTATATTGAATATTCATCAATTGGGCGCCTGTATCGCGATTCTCGAGCATTCTTTCGGCTCCATTGCCGAACGGCATGTATAGAAGTTCGTCTGCACCGACCGGCGTGCTCATGGCCATTTCGTCAAGCTTTGAATATTTCACGGATTCCTGACCGGTTACACGGCGCATCCAGCTGTTTGAAATTCCTGTTCCGTTGATGCACAAGAGAACACCGATACGGCGTGCATCTTTTTTATGATTTACGTGAGCGAATGAATTTACGCGTGAAGGCGGATCGTATTTTAACGCATCGCTGACTCCATATACTACGCCCGAAGTACCTGCGGTTGCTGCAATTTCACCCGGTTCCATTACATTTAACGATAAAGCATTATTCGGCTGATCGCCGGCGCGATAAGAAATCAATGTTCCTTTTGCAAGGCCGAGTTCTTTAGCTGCGCTTTCGGACAATTTTCCCTGTTCGCCGAAAGTAGGCACGATTGGAGGAATCATATCCTTGCTGATTCCGTAATGATCGAGCAGGAAAGATGCAGGCGAGTTGGCTTTGAAATCCCAGAGAATTCCTTCCGACAATCCTGATTCGGTTGTTACTGCATCGCCGGTAAGGCGCATTGCGATGTAATCGCCGGGAAGCATAAACTTATCAATCTTTTCGAAAATATTCGGCTCATTCATCTTTACCCATCTGAGTTTAGATGCAGTGAAGTTACCAGGAGAGTTTAGAAGTGAAGAGAGACATTTTTCATTGCCGATAGCCGAGAAAGCATCGCGGCCGATTTCTACGGCACGGCTGTCGCACCAGATAATTGACGGGCGCAGAACCTGTTTGTTTTTGTCAACGACAACAAGTCCGTGCATTTGATAGGAGATACCGATTGCGACTATCTGATCGCTCTTTACGCGTGAAGCAGAGAGTACTTCAGCAGTTGCATTTTTCAGATTTTCCCACCACATATTGGGATCTTGTTCAGCCCACCCGGCGCGCTGAGCCAGAATAGGCATTTCAGTTTTTGGAGAGAAAGCGCTGGCCTCGCTTTTGCCTGTTTCAAGATTGAGGAGCGACACTTTTACCGATGAACTGCCGATATCAAAACCTAATGTGTACATTTTTTATCCTTAAAAATGGTTTGTAAAATTAATTAATTTTCCAGTGATTTGACCAAAAAGATAAATGTTAAGAATGCCCTGAAACGTTTCAATTATTAAATTTACCTTGAAATGTCCTGAAAGTCAAGGAAAGACGAATCACTGTAGAATCCGGTCACTGACTGGATTGAAGTATTTTTATCAAGATGCAATTTGGTGCCAATGAATCCGATCTGGTGATCGCCCACCTGCGGCGGGCAGGGATTCTACAATTGTTCCTCACCGTTGAATAAATTCAACGGCTGTAAAAAAAACGAAACCCGAAGGGTTTTGTGATAAATAGCCGTATGATTCATCATACGGTGAAGATATATTGGTAAAATCGCCGGCAACATGTAGAATCCGGTCACCGACCGGATTTCGGTTTAATTATATTTGCGTTTGGCACCTATGAATCCGATCTGGTGATCGGATGCTACGATTGTTTTTCGCCATCGAATAAATTCAATGGCTGTTAAAGCACAAAACCCGAAAGGGTTTCGTGATAAATAGCCGTATGATTCATCATACGGGGAAGAACCCTCCGTTTATGAAACAACCTGACAGGTGGTCAACAGACCGAATATTTTATAGTAATAAATCTTTGTAGGGACGTTCAATTGAACGTCCCTACTTTGGAAAAACCTTATTTACCCCTGATGATGTGCTCGTAATGTATCGGATTCTCCCGTCATCAAACCTTGTCAAGGTTTAACTTGCCCGTCGTCTTTCGCGTTTTTTGCGTCCGCCTTCTTTTTGGCGGATTAGCGGGAACCTTGACAAGGTTACATATCCAGCGGACTTCTCACAGTTAAACCTTTTTTATTTAAGACATGCGTGTAGATCATCGTAGTTCTGACATCTTTATGTCCCAGCAATTCTTGCACTGTTCTGATATCATGACCGTCTTCAAGTAAATGTGTGGCAAATGAATGACGGAAGGAATGCGGACTCCCTTGTTTAGTAATTTCTGATTTTATTATTGCTTCT
>JAFGLB010000206.1 GCA_016928255.1 Bacteroidota bacterium | reverse complement strand
TGATTAATTATCTCCGGAGGAATTCCAGTCCCAGCATCCTTCACACTGAGCACAACATACGGTCCCGGTACCGCCCTGAAATGCAGGTTTGCTTCCTGTTCGTCAAGTATAACATTCTGCAAATCTATGGCCAGGGTTCCGCCGTCAGGCATGGCATCCCGTGCATTGATCGCGAGGTTCATCAATACCTGATATAATTGAGTCGCATCTCCTTCAACATTCCAAATTCCTTTGGGACAATGCCTTCGCACCTTTATCATAGGCGGAAAAGTTTCCGACACAAAATTCAGCAGTTCCCATAAAAGATGCTTAAGCTGTAAAGTGACATGCTCTCCCTGCACTCCTCGAACAAATGACATTAACTGTCTTACAACTCCTTCTCCGCGTTTTGCAGAGCTTTCGAGTGTTCTCAGAATGTCCTGGCTTGTTTCATCCTTAAGTTTTTCCTTCATAAAAGGAACCGCCAATATGATGGGCGTAAGTATATTATTCAAATCATGCAAAAGTCCGCTTGCCAGCGTACCAACGCTTTCCAGGCGCTGAGCCCTGAGAAACTGCTGTTCAATAATTTTCCTGTCTGTTATATCTGTGTTAATCGTTAAAATTGATTTGGGATTTCCATATTCATCCCGAACGAGACTCCAGCGGCTCTCCATTATAATGGTTTTTTGATTCTTTGTGACCTGCTTTAATTCACCAAACCAGGATCCTTTTTCCCTGACTACAGCGAGCGCCTGTTTGTTAATTTCCGTTTCGGTATTCAGCAGTCCGGAAGAATCTTTTATTATTGCCTCTTCACGGGTCCAGCCATAAATTCTCTCTGCACTTTGATTCCAATAAATAATTCTATCTTCAAGATCGCGTACAATTATAGCATCCTGTGCAATATCAAGCAGGTTTGCCTGTTCTCTGATTTTTTCCTCTGCTTTTTTGCGTTCTGTTACATCCTGCATATAAATCGCCAGGCCGTCTTCTGCCGGGTAAGCCCTGACTTGCAGCCAGGAATTCAAAGAGGTATAATACTCTTCAAATTCCGCAAATTTGTGATCAGTCATTGCGCTGTGAAGGGCTTTATATGCGAGAGAATCTTTAGGAACCGGGAATTCAGTCCACCAGTTTTTTCCCCATAAATCCTCCCGTTTTTTATTTACTTTTGCTAAAAACACATCCGATCTTGGATTTAGGAATTTTACTTCCCAGGCATTGTTTACCGAAAAGAATGCATCGGTAATACTGTCGAAAATCGTCATTATCTGTTTCTGCGACCTTACCAGTTCTTCTTCCAGTCTTTCATTTTCCCATTCTGATCTTCTTTTTTCAAGAGCATTCTGAATTGCTCCGGGCAGCCGGCGTAGACTTGATTTGAGGATATAATCATCTGCGCCCTCTTTGAGGCATTCGACAGCAATCTCTTCATTCTTCATACCGGTTACAAGAATAAACGGGATTTTCGTTCCTCTTTCGCGTACGATTTTCAATGCTTCCAATCCGTTAAATTGGGGCAATGAATAATCCGCAAGCACAACATCCGGCGAAGATGTCTCAAGTTCCTTCAAAAATTTGCTTTTTGAAGCAACCCGTCTTGTATTATGTTCAATATTTGCATTCCGAAGTTCTCTATCGATCATTTCTGCATCGATTGGAATGTCTTCAAGTATCAAAATATTTAGAGCCTCTGTCTGCTGTATCATGGCAATTGACCTATAATTAATTCAATTAATATTTTCTATGTCTTCGGCAATGTGAAATAAAACCGGGCGCCATTATCCACCTTTCCTTCGGCCCACACATGCCCGCCATGTCTTTGGATAATCCGCTTGACGATGGCCAGACCCACTCCTGTTCCTTCAAATTCCTCGATTTCATGCAGCCTGTGAAATACTCCAAAAAGGCAGCTGACATACTGCATATCAAATCCAACTCCATTATCAGATACACAATACACTATTTCGTTATCACTATATTTGGACTCTATTTCAATTACTTTATTCTCCCTGTACCGCGAAAATTTAAACGCGTTTGAAAGAAGATTATACCATACCTGTCGAATTAGTATTTCATCTCCGTAAGCCGGAATTAACTGCTGAAGCTTTATATTAAACGTTGATGGTACAGCTTCTTTTTCCAATAATTCATCGATGACTTTTTGGGCAATATCTTTCATGTCGATAGAAGTATGTTTCGGCGTATTTTTTACTAATTTTGAAAATGCCAGTAAACCGTCAAGAAGTTTTTCCATTTGCTCGGAACTTGCAATAATCTGTTGTAATAAGTGCGACTCCTTTGCATCAAAATTTTCGGCATGCCTGCTGCTGAGCCATTCGCAATTACTGTGGATTGCACGCAGAGGTGCTCTTAAATCATGCGATATTGAATACGATAACGCTTCCAGCTCATTAAAAGCAGCCTCTATCGTTAAACCATTCAAATGGTTATTAGAGATATACTTGTTCTGAGTACTCTGATTTTCTTCTTTTCTGTCATCTGCAATCGTATATTCCATCACTGAACCTCGCCTTTCCCGATTGGAATAGGTGTTTTTTTCCACGTGTTCGACAGCCGTTCGAGCGTCGAAACAATAATCTCGAGCGACTGCATCGAATCTACAAGACCTTCCTCGTAAGCCGCTCTCGGCATTCCGTATACCACACAGCTTTCTTCACTCTGACCAATAACATAACCGCCTTTTGATTTTATCTGTCTAAGCCCTTCAATACCGTCTTTTCCCATGCCGGTCATAATTATTCCGAGCAGCGGACCCGCAAAAGTTGATGCTGCCGACAGCATCATCAAATCGGCCGAAGGTCTGTAAATGTTATCGGGCGACCCTTCGGATATTTCTACCGCCACTTTTAATCCGTTGTTATTAAACGACATTTGTTTCCCGCCGGGAGCAATTAAGATTTTTTTTGTCTCGAATAATTCGCCATGTTCGGCTTCCTTCACTTGAACCTTGCTGAGACTATTCAACCTTTCCGCCAGTGTTCTGGTAAAATGGGGCGGCATGTGCTGTACAATAGCCACGCCAAGCGGGAAACTTTCAGGAAGCTTCGGAATAATATTAAGCAGCGCCTGCGGTCCGCCTGTCGACACACCGACAACAACCGCACTAAATTTATTCATCACGCTTTCATAACTGATCTTTTTCTGAACAGGTTTCTTGATATTTGCGGCTTTATTTTGAGTAGATTGAACAAGCCTTCTCATTCGGAACCTTGTTCTTACCAGACTGCTCTGTGCAATTTGTTTTACTTTTTCAATCAATTCGTTTTTAATGTTTATAATATTTATCGAACTATAGGACAGATCTTTCGAAATAAAATCGATAGCTCCCAGGTCAAATGCCTGCAACGTTGCCTGCGCGCTTTCCGTTGTCAGAGAACTAACCATTAGAACCGGGACCGGAACCTGTTCCATAATAATCTTAAGCGCAGTCAGTCCGTCCATTCCCGGCATTTCAATATCAAGAGTAACTATATCGGGTTTTAAAGAAATAATTTTTTCAATTCCTTCATTTCCGTCTCTTGCAGTACCGATAACCTGAATTCCCGGATCCGATTCCAGCATAAGTTTGAGCGATTTTCGCATAAATGCCGAGTCATCGATGACAACTACTTTTACTATATTTTCATCCGACATCATTAGATAATTTCTCCAGCTCAAGCTACTTTGCCGAAATGGCGTGCAATCAATTCAATAAACCTGCCTACATCAATAACCAGGATCACACTGCCGTCGCCAAGAATTGTAGAACCGGCAATTCCCGGGACGTCGCCGAGGTACTCGCCTAATGTTTTTATTACAACTTCTTTTTGTCCCTGCAGGGAATCAACAAGAAGTCCGATTCGCTTTTCTGCCCATCCGACTATCACAACATATGATAAACCCGGTTTACGGTCGCTTTTCTTTTTCCCGATTATTTCGACCATTCTAGCAAGCGGCAGTACAGAATCCCGGACTCTTATAACTTCACGGCCCTGGATGCTGAAGATTTCTTCCTGACTAATTCTGACAATTTCCAGCACCGCACTTAGAGGAACAGCAAAGATCTCGTCCGCCACTTTTAAAAGAAGTCCCTGTATTATCGCCAGCGTCAAAGGAACTTTCAGTGTTATTATAGTACCTGTCCCGATATTTGAATCTATCTCAACGATGCCCTTCAACTTTGCAATGTTGGTCTTAACAACATCCATCCCGACGCCTCTGCCTGAGACGCTGGTAATATCTTTTTTAGTGCTGAAACCCGGAAGAAAAATCAGATTTAACGCATCGTTTTTTGACATTTCGGCAGCTTCAATTTCAGAAATCAAACCCTTTTCCAACGCCTTTTTCTTTATCTTGTCGATGTCCATTCCTGTTCCGTCATCTTCCATCGTAATCAATATATAATTTCCGTCCCGCTCTGCGTTAACTACAATAATTCCCTTTTCAGATTTCCCGAGTTTTTTTCTTTCTTCAGGCAGTTCGATTCCATGATCTACCGCATTTCTAATCATATGAATCAGCGGATCTTTTAATTCTTCTATTATCGACTTATCAAGCTCGGTTTCTTTACCGTAAATCTGCAGATCCACTTCTTTACCTGTAGTCCGCATAACCTCCCTGGCAACCAGCGGAAGTCCGCTGAATACTTTTTCTATGGGAACCATGCGTGTTTTCATTACCGCCATTTGAAGTTCTGTCGTTACAAAATCAATCTGGCTGCTGACATCTGCAATATGCCTCGACATGTCCAATCTTTCATATTTTTCTATCAGAGACTGCGTCGCTTGCGAGAGCCTGTTGCGTGCCAGAACAAGTTCGCCTATAAGATTCATTAAATCATCGAGCCTGCTGACATCGACTCTGATGGTCGTATCCGCTGTATGCTGGGATTGAGCTTCAATTATTTCGGATACTTGGGCAGCTTGTTCCGTTTTCGGCATTTCGGGAGACTGTTCTTTCACCGGTGCCGATTGTTCCATGCCTTTTCTCAGCTTTTCCAGGAGCTTGTTCATTTCTATCGGCTCCAAATCACGGCTCTCAATCCTCTGCAATAAAATACCGGCAGTTTTATGGGCCTCAATCAATACATCTACAATTTCACTGGTTGCTGTACATTCACCTTTACGAAGTTTATTTAATAAATCTTCACTGGTATGAGCCAGTTCCGCTATCTGAGAAAATCCCAGAAACGAAGATGTTCCTTTCAGTGTGTGCATTTCTCTGAAAATATTATTCAGTACATTCGTATCTGAAGGACTTTTTTCGAGAGCTAGAAGATCCTGACTTAAATGCTCAAGAATTTCTCTTGCCTCGACAAGATAACTCTCGAATATTTCCCGCATTTCTTCGTCAAAACCTGGTGCAGTCTGCTCATTATCCATAGACAATTATTCCGTTTCTGAGACGATTCGCCAACACACTGGCATTAATTAATTATTTCTTTTCATTTTCTTTCCACGCAGTAACAACTTCATCTATCTTATTTTGATGTTCCGGTGTTTTCATATACAATGCGTTAACATCGAATGCTTTCTGATCAATTTTTTCTATTTC